>JAVXWV010000415.1:0-3830 GCA_032230775.1 Mycobacterium sp.
CGAAGAAACACCGCCATGTGCAGTCACCCAAACGGCAACTCGCAGCTGAGAGACCGATACAGGTGGTACAGCTGGTGAGGTGGCAGCGCACAAGACCTGGCTGATCGTGTCGGCCGCCCTGGCAGTAGCGGTGTACGCGCTGATGTGGTTCGGCTATGCATCGCAGTGGAACTGGCTGATGACCATCGATTCATTGTGTCTGGACGCCACGCATCGCTACGGCGTCGCGCATCCGGGCTCGGTCACGTCGTGGAACACGTTCTGCACGGTGTTCGGTCCGACTGGCTTTCGCCTGCTGGGCCTGGTTGTGATCATCTTTTCGCTAGTGCGTCGCAACCTTCGCGTCGCATTCTTTCTGCTGATCAGCGTCGAGCTGGCCGGACTCATCACCGAGATCGCCAAGGACGCGGCCAATCGTCCGCGCCCAGCCACCGCGCTGGTCTCCGCGTCGTCCAGCTCGTTCCCGTCGGGGCATGCCCTCGGCGTGATGGTCGGCGTGCTGGCGCTGCTGACCGTCGTCCTTCCCGTCATTCACCGCCCGCTGCGGATGTGGCTCGTCGCGATCGGTGCTGTGACGGTGATCGCGATCGGCGTCGGCCGCGTCGTGCTCAACGTGCACCACCCATCCGATGTGGTCGCCGGATGGGCGCTCGGCTACGCGTATTTCGTCGCGTGCGTGCTGATGGTCCCGCCGTCGCGGCCCGTCACGGTAACGGGCGAAATACCGGAAGCGCTCGATACCGCACGCTGAAGCTGGCCTTGGTGACCTCCGTCCCAACCTCGCCGTCGTGGGCCAGCACCGTCGGCCCGTCAACCGCCGTGAAGGTGAATTCGGGCGCCCGCCGCTCGTGATACAGCGGGCTGCGCTCCAGGCGGCCGAGCGCGAGCGCCGTCAGAATCCGCACGCTGCTGAACCGTCGGCCGGTTTCCAGAATCCGCACGTCGAGCATGCCGTCGTCCATTCGGGTCCGCCGCGACGGCGCGAATCCCGACGGCAGATATGTCGAGTTGCCGATGAAGAACAGTGAGGTCTGCAGCGTCGTGTTGTCGTAGGCGATGCGCACCGGCTCGTCGCGCCGCAGCGTGTGCAGCATCGCGTACAGCCCCGCCAGCGGCTTGCCGATCCTGTGCTCGAGCTTCTCGCGGGCCTGCACAAACGCCGGATACGCGCCGATGCTCGCGGTGTTGATCACCATGTGGCCCTCGTTGAGGCACACCACGTCGACGCATGCGACGCTGCCCCGCCGGATCGAGTCCACGGTCTTGCCGACCGTTTCGCAGCTGATGTCCTTTGCGAAGTGGTTGAACGTGCCGCCAGGGAAGACCGCCAGAGGCAGACCCGCTTCCAACGCCACGGCGGCTGCGCACGACACCGTCCCGTCACCGCCGCCTATCGCGAGCACCTCCGCACGGCTGGCCGCTTCGCGCAGCACCTTCTCGGCATCGTCGTCTTCGCCGAGTTCGACAATCTCGGTCCGCGGCAAGGAGTTTCGGACTTCGTCGATGACGCGCGCACCCGTCCCGCCACCCGATGCGGGGTTGACCACCAACACAACACCCTCACCGTCTGGGCGTTCGGGGGTGTCCACCCGCAGCGGGTCGGCGACTGGAACCTTGGCCACCGTGACCGTAGGCACCACCCGCGCCCCGAGCACCGCGATGCCCGCGCCGATGCCGAAACCGGCGAACACGTCACCGGGATAGTGCGCTCCTGTCGCAACTCGGGACAGGCCGACCAAGCCGGCCAACAGCGCCATCGCCAGACCGAGCGGCGGATTCTCGAGGCCGACGCCGACCGCAAATGCCGCTGCGCTCGCCGAGTGACCGGACGGCAGGGAATTCGACGTCGGAAGCCTACGGCCGCGCCGGGCCAGCGGCACCGTAAGCCGGTTCGGCCTCTCCCGCCGCCACAGGCGTTTGGCCACCTGATTGGTCAAAAGACTCGTAACCGCAAGGGTGAGCACCCCGCGCGCCGCCCCGCGCTGAGTCGACGGACCCCCGAGCGCTGCGAGCGCCGCCGCGATGGCCAGCCAGAGCTTCGAGTGGTCCGCGGCCCTGCTGAGCCGGGGCATCGTGGCGTCCAGCAGCGGGCTTGGGGACTCCGCGATGGCCTCGAACACCTCGCGGTCCAAGGTGCCAAGACCCTGGCCGATTTGCCGCATGCCGCGCCGGCGCCCTGGTAAGGGCAGCAATTCCATGACATCTACTTAGCCAAATCTGGCCATCCTCAATCGTGTCTGAACCTTTACTTGACCTCGGCTGTGGCACCGCTGACGATGGACCGGTGCGGCGACTGCTGGCTCTGCTTTGCGCAGGAGCCGTCTGTCTGACCGCGGCGCCGGTCGCTCACGCCGAATTCACACCATGGTTCGCCCCTCAGGTCGGCAACGCCACCCAGGTGGTTTCCGTTGTGGGAGCCGGTGGTTCGTCGGCGAAGATCGACGTCTTCCAACGCACCGCGGCCGGATGGGAAGCGGTGCGCGCAGGCATCCCCGCTCACGTCGGGGCGAACGGGATGGCCGCCGAGACCCACGACGGCAACATGGCCACACCGCTCGGCATCTACACCCTCGACTTCGCGTTCGGCACCGCACCTAATCCCGGCGGCGGCCTACAGTACGTGCAGGTCGGCCACGACCACTGGTGGGACGGCGACATGAAGAGCCCGACCTACAACACGATGCAGGTCTGCAAGAAGGCGCAGTGCCCGTTCGACACGTCGCCCGACAGCGGCACCGAGAACCTCGACATCCCGCAATACGCGCACGCCGTTGTGATGGGTGTCAACAAGGCCCGCGTGCCGGGCAACGGCGGGGCGTTCTTCATGCACACCACCGACGGCGGGGCCACCGCGGGATGTGTCGCTATGGCGGACGACACCCTGGTTGAGATCATGCGCTGGCTCCAGCCGGGCGCCCTGATCGCGATTACTCAGTAGCCGTCAAATATTAACTGCCCGACCGGCTTTCGCTTTGAATCCGGTGATGGATTCCGTCGACATATTGACCTCGTATGTGCGGTCGTAGCCGGTGGCGCTGATCCGCCAGCCGCCGGGGGTGCGCCGGTAGCGATCGTGGTAGAAAGCAGCGCCGTACAGCATGAAGTTGTACTCGGGCACGATCACCCGGTCCTGCAAGTACCAGATGCCTGTGGCCTCGTCACCGTCGACGTCGATCTCGGGGTGGGTCACCCGGTGCTCGGTCAGGATGTTGGCAGGCATCGCCGAGCGCATGAACTCGACCAACGAGGCACGGTCCGTGAAGTGGTGCTCCTTGCCGAGCGAGGTTCCGTAGTCACCGACGATGTCCTCGGTGAGCGTGTCGGCGAACTCGTCCCAGTTCTTGGTGTCAAGAGCGCGCAGGTACCGGTACTTCACTCGCTGGATCTCGTCGATGTCACCCATGGCCGACATTGCAGCACACGGACGAAACCCGACCGCCCCTAGCCCCAGAAGTCGTTGTTGTGGTTGTCGCCGTCGCCATCGCGATGGTGGTCGTCGTGGCAGGTATTCCAGTCGAAGTTCAATCCCCACTCCGGGCGCCAGAAGTCGCCGGGGCACCAGTGGTAGCGGGGGACGTAGTAGCGCGCAGGCGCACCAAAGTCGCGGTGGTGATCGTTGCCGTCACTATCGCGGTGTTGGTCGTCATGGCAGGTGCCCGCATCCCAGTTGTCACCCCATTCGGGATGCCAATCCTGACCGGGGCACCAGTGGTAGCTCGGGAACTCGCCGATCTGGGCTGAGGCCACGGTTGCCGCTCCTGCACTGGCCAGCCCCATTCCTGTGGTTACGATGAATGCCGTTGCTGCACAGCGTGCCAATGTTTTCACGG
>JAVXWV010000429.1:0-3030 GCA_032230775.1 Mycobacterium sp.
GCTGGCCCTGGTGCTCGGCCCCCGGATCGGCTTCAGGAAAGACGCCATGCGTCCACACAACCTGCCGTTCGTCTTGCTTGGCTGCGGCCTGCTGTGGTTCGGCTGGTTCGGGTTCAACGCCGGTTCAGCCCTGGCTGCCAACGGGTTGGCCGCCGCCGTCTTCCTGAACACACTCGTGGCCGGTTGCCTCGGCATGCTTGGGTGGATCGTAGTGGAGCGGATTCGTGACGGCAGGCCGACAACATTCGGCGCCGCGTCGGGTGTGATAGCCGGCCTGGTCGCGATCACCCCGTCATGCGGAACGGTGAACACCCTCGGCGCCGCGGTCGTCGGGCTTGCGGCAGGACTCGTCTGTTCGTTCGCGGTCGGGGCGAAATTCCGGTTCGGCTACGACGATTCTCTGGACGTCGTCGGCGTGCACTTCGTCGGTGGGGTCGTTGGTGTCCTGCTGATCGGATTGCTGGCCACCGAGGTGATGACGGGCGGCGCCCAAGGCCTCTTCTATGGCGGCGGATTCGCCCAGCTCGGGAAGCAGGCGCTGGGTGTAGTGGTGGTCGGCGCGTACGCGTTCGCCGTGTCGTACGTGTTGGCCAAGGGGATCGACCGCCTCATGGGTTTCCGGGTCAGCGCCGAGGACGAGACGACCGGCGTCGACTTCACGCAGCACGCCGAGACCGCATACGCGGAGGGCGTGCACGGGCATCAGCCTTCCCGCCGCCCTTCAGCCGAAGAAGGCTGAACGGTCGCGAAATTTTTGAACCACGCGCCGACGGTTGTCGTTGACGCGGGTAGGGTCGTGATGCCGGCGCGAGTGGGGCAATTCATAGCTCCCAGCTAATGCCGTGAGATGTAACGCTCGGGCTGGGTGCGACGAAAAAGTATCTAGTTGCCGGGTAATACGGGATGACCGGCAACGAGACACCAAGAGGCCGTAGCAAACACTTTGGAGGGGTCAGTGGACATCGTATTGGGTGTGTCGATGACACCTACGACGGTCCGCATGGTGCTGGTTGAAGGCGAGAAGGCCGACGGTTCGATTGTTGATCACGATGCGTTCGATCTGACCGCCAACGATGGCTCAGCAACGCCGTTGAGCGGGGCCGAGCAAGTCGTCGAGGCCGTCCTTGGAACGAAGGAGAGCGCCGCAGCGGGCGGCCACCACCTGAAGTCGATCGGCGTCACTTGGACTGACCACGCCGAAGCCAGCGCACTGCGCGACACCCTGGCGGCGCGGGGCATCGACGACGTGATGCTGGTGTCCGACGGCCATGCCGCCGCGGCGCTCGCCCAGGCCGTCGGCAGGGCCGTTGGTTATGCGACCACCGCACTGTTGTTCATCGACAGGGACACCGCCACGCTGTCGGTGGTGCAGACCGACGACGGCTCTGTCGTGAAGGTCCTGAGCCGCTCACTGCACAGCGACGACGCGATGGCCGTCCTCACCGAGATGGCCGCGGCCGTCGACGCCCAGGACACGGCGCCGCAGGGCATGTTCGTCGTCGGCTCCGGTGTCGACGCCAGCTCGGTGAAGGCACACCTGGAGCACCTCGTCAGCCTGCCGGTCAGCGCGCCGGACGAACCGGAAATCGCGCTGGCCCGTGGCGCTGCGCTGGCATCGGCCCATGCGCCTACTTTTGAGGCGACCACCGTCGGCCTGGCCTACTCCCAGGACCCCGACGGAACCACGGCCGGTAACGCCTATGCGGCCCTTGCCGGCGCCGCAACTCAAATGGCGCCGGTCGGCGGCGCCGGTGCGCTGGTCGACGATTACCCGTCGCAGACGGATATAGAGCCGATCGGTGTCGACGAGGGCCGCAAGCCGTTCCTGCTCGCAGGCAGCGCGCTGACGTCGATCTTCGTGGTTGGCGTTGTGGCGCTGGTCATTTCGCTCGCCGTCAGCATCCGGCCGACCGCCGATCAACGGCCGAGCCCCGGCCCGAATGCGATTGTGCCCAGCGTCCAAGCGCCTGCGTCTGCACAGGCGCCGGTGCAGGAAGCGCAGCAGCCCGTCGCGCCGCCTCCACCCCCGGAGACCATCAAGCCGCCGGTGCCCGTCGCCGTGCAGGAAGCGCCCCCGCCGCGCCAGGTGTTCGTCGAGCAGGCACCCGCCCCACAGGCACCCGCACCTGCCCCGGCAGCACCGCCGCCGCCTCCCGAGGCACCGCCGCCCGCTCCGATTCCCGTGGCGCCAGCGCCGGTTCCGTATATCCCGCCGGTGTACAACCCGCCGATATACAACCCGTACCCGCCGCCGCCCGCTTACTACCCGCGGCCAAGGCCGTGGACGCCGCCATGGTCGCCGCCGTGGCAGCAGCAACCGCAGGAGCCTCAGTACCCGCAAGACCCGCCCCACCAGCAGCCGCAGAACCCGCAGTGGCCCTTGCCCGGCGGGGGCGGCTCGGGCGGTTCCGGTGATTACCCAGGCTCGGGTGGCTCCGGTGGTTACCCAGGCTCCGGTGGCTCCGGTGATTACCCAGGATCGGGTGGATCCGGTGGCTCGTCTGGCGGCAGCAGGGGCTCGGGAAACTGCTTCCTGATCTTCTGCAGTGGCGGTTTCGGCCGTCACTAGCGGCCCTCACTCGTTACCTTCCGTTGGCCTGACGCTAAGTGTCACGTAGCGGTTAGCTCATCGCGGATGCCCATATTGGCAGTATGAGATGCACCGTCTTCGGCACGGGCTATCTGGGCGCGACGCACGCCGCGGGTATGGCCGAACTCGGGCACGACGTGATCGGCGTCGACATCGATGCCGGAAAGGTCGCGAAGCTTGCGGGCGGTGACATCCCGTTCTACGAGCCCGGCCTTTCCTTGTCGCCCCCGCGACGACCAACGCCAGCCGCGCCGGGCCGGTCGACCTCCTGAGATGGCAGGTTCGCGTGGACATCTCCACTGGTGGGATGGCAACAGCGGTGCTTGAACGCGGTGGGCAACCGATACAACACGCATGGCGCACGACACCCGATTTCGGAGACGACGACGCTCTTGTTCTGTTCACCTCGGGCACAACCGACCGGGCCAAGATGGTGCCAT
>JAVXWV010000511.1:0-8015 GCA_032230775.1 Mycobacterium sp.
TTGTCGTTCAACGAGACGAACTGCTGGTCACTGTTGTGCAGCGCGTTGACGAACAGCGCAAGGGCTTTCACGGTCGCAAAGAAGTCACCACGGCTGTCGTTCAGCGCAGTCACCGCCTGGGAAAGGCTTGTCAGCGACGAGTTGATCTGCTGGCCTTTGCCCGCCAATCCGTCCGCGAAGGACTCGATGACGTCGCCGAACGGACCTTGGGGCTGCTCCGGGGTTGGCCCGAGCTTGGAGACAATGTTGGTGATCTCGTTGCGTAGGTCGTCCCATTCAACTGGCACTTCGGTGCGCTCGAGCGGGATCACCGCACCGTCCTTCATGACCGGTCCGCCGGTGTAGGGCGGTGATAACTGGATGGTGCGGGAGGCGACCAGGCTGGGGTTGAGGACCGATGCGGTGGCGTCCGCAGGCACCTTGTACTTGTTGTCGACGTGAAACGTCACCTTCATCTTGTCGCCGGCAGGGTCGATGCTGTCGATCGATCCGACCCTGAAGCCCATGATCTGCACTTTGTCACCCGGGTACAGCGCAAGCGCCTGACTGAAGTAGGCAACAACGGTGGTGTTATTCAGTGCCTGGTAGACCCGGTAGCCGACGAGCCCGCCGATGAGGGCGAGCGCAACAGCCAACGCGCCAACGATCGCGGCGGCCCGAGGAACGTTGGGCAGCTTGAGGTTTCGGACGTTGAAGATCGTCGACATCTCTCAGTGACCTCCAATGTCCACGGGCACCGCCGTGCCGGGCGCCGGGTAGGCAGGCACTTGTGGACCTGGCCCAGGGGGAGGCGGCGGCCCCGGCAGGTCACCGGGTGGCACCGCGGGTGGCGGGAACGGGTTCGACTGGCCCTGAACCGGTTCCGTGCGGGCGCCAGGAGGTGCTGGCGGCAGCGGCACCGGGATGCCCTGCAACTCAGGCGGCGTCTGGCCAGGGATACCTGCGCTCGTGATGCCCGGCGAATACCCGGGGCCATTCGGGTTCGGCGACGACGTCACCACGTCCGGCGGCGGGTACCCCCCCGGGACAGGGCCGTACGGCAGGTCGTTGCTGAGGTGCGCGCACGGCAACGGATTCGCGCCGGTCGGTATGCCGTCGGCCGGCGGGGTGTACGAGCACGGCGAGCCCGGCGGCACGGCGGGGCCCGGATATTCCGGCGTACCCTCGAGCACCGACGGTGCCTGCGGCGGCGCGCCGTTCGGGAACCGGGGTCCGTTCGGGTCGGGCCACTGGGAGGCAGGCAAGCCGGCGCTGCGCCAGAAGTTCTCCGCGTCGATGCCGCGTTTCTTGAACGCCGCGTCGACGAACGGCTGAAGTATTTGGTATGGCAGCAGGTTCACGATCATTGCCTTGAAATACGGGCCAGAGCTGACCGCTTCCGACAAGGACGCCGTGAAGGCATTGAGGGTCGTCAGCACCGAAACCAAGTCGTACTTGTGCTTGACCAGTAGGTCGCTGACGGTACGAAGCTGCTCCAGCACGTGGTTGAGGTTCGGGTTGTCGTCGATGAAGCCCTTCACCTGCTCCGACAACGCCGACACCCGCTCCACCAGATATGAAATCGCCTGACCGCGTTCGTTCACCACCGACAACAGAGTCTGAGCGTTGACCAGCAGCGTGTTGATCTGCCCGCTGCGATCCCCGATCACGCTCGCTATCTTGTTCGTCTGTGCGACAAGATGTTTGAGCTCGTCGTCACGCTTCCCGACGGTGTCGGAGAACTTCTGGACACCGGTGAGCGCAGCGCTTAGGTGCGGGTAGGTCTGGTCGATGGTCTGAGAAAGGACAGTCAGTGACTGCTTGACGGTATTGATGTCCCAGCCCGATGCCGCCTTCGTCACATCGAAGAACGCGTCATAGATCTGATACGGCGTCGTGGTCTGACCCAGCGGCAGAACCTGATTGACCTTTACTGGCGTCGACCCCTGCGGCTCGATCTCGATGACCCTCTTGCCCAAGATGGTGTCCGTGCGGATCGCGAGTCGGCTCTCCGTGCCGATGGTGTTGCTACCCGTCGAGAACGCCACCAAGATGTGGTCGCCCTCGATCGCGAGCTTCTGGACGCTGCCGACGTCCATCCCTCTGATGCGCACCTTGTCGCCCGTGTTCAGCCCACCGGTGTCACTGAACTGAGCGTAATAGCTTGGCTTTGCGAAAAGCATGGGCACACTTGCGAAACTTTGGCCCACGCCGATAGCCAGTGCCACCAGGACGACACCCATCCGGCCGATACGGATCCGCTTCTTATTGTCGGCTTTCATTGTGGAGTGCACCTGCCGCTGGGCTGCGACGTGAGCTTGACGATTCGAACCGGCCCGCCGGGTTGTAGACCGTTGATTTTGAGCGAGGCATCACAGAGGTAGAAATTGAAGAAATCGCCGTAGATACCACCGCCGCGACCGATGATCTTCAGCGCATCCGGCAAAGCGGTCAGCACTTCGTCGACCTCGTCGCGTTTGTCGACAAGGGGTCCTTGAATTGTCTCCAATTGACCGACGGTGCTTTGAAGGACGAGCCGGTTGGCGTCGAGCAGGTCGGCGATGGTCCCCGCCGCGTCACTGATGTGTGCCACAGCGTCGGCCAGGGGGTCGGCGCGGTTCTTCAGCCCTGTGATCAGCGTCTCGAAGTTGTCGACCGTCTCATCGAATTGTTTTTGATGCTTCACCGTCGTGTCGAGGACAGTCGTCAAGTTCTTGATCACGTCACCGATCGCTTGATCTCGCTCCGCGAGAGCCGAAGTGAGTTGTGCAGTCTGGTCGAGGACGTCGTTGATCGTTCCGCCCTCGCCCTGGAACACCGTGATCAACGATTGCGCGATCTTGTTCACCTTGTCGGGATCCAGCGCCTTGAACAGGGGTTTGAAGCCGCCGATGAGTGCGTCGAGATCCAGGGCCGGCTGGGTATGCGACAGCGAGATGAGCCCGCCGGGCTGCAGTACCCGGTCTGCGCCCTCACCACTGCCACGCTTCAGCTCTAGGTAGCGGTTGCCGATCAAGTCCGCGTACCGAATTTGTGCCGTCGTCGACTGATACAGCGGAAGCGATTTCTCAACGGTGAAATCCACCTGCAGCGAGCGGCCGCCGTCGACCAACCGAACGCTCTTGACCTTGCCGACCTCGACTCCCGACGCGCGCACGAACTGTCCATCCCGAAGTCCGCTGATATTGCTGAATTGCGCTGAATACGTGGAGGTCCGATCGAATCGGATCTGGCCAAACACCACAATGATGAGCACACCGAAGATCATCAGCACCACCGATACGATGGCGAGTCTGACTACAGTGCCCGTGATTTTCATGGGTTGATCGTGTTCTCCCCGACCTGGCGCCCCCACACGTACTCGGTCATCAACGGCTGGCCGAGGTCGAAGTGGTTGTACGGGGCGATGGACACACCGCTGTCCATCACCAGATACGGCGTAGGCCACAGATCGCGCGTGATGGGCGCCCAGCACCCCGGCCGCCCGCCAGGGCCACCTCGCGCGTTCGTTCGCGGCAGGTTGTCCGGGTAGACGTAAGGGTTTTCCACTCCCAGAATCTGGGCGTTGACCTTCGCCGCATATCCGTTGCCGGCTTCGACATCGGTGACTATGGGGGTTGCTTCGGCGTAATTGCGTATCACGCAGAGGAGTTCGGGGCTGTACTCGTCCAGGAGCTGCGAGGTGGGAAGCAGGTCATGAACCCCGCGCACCAGGTAAGGTCCGCCGCGCTCGAAGATGTCGGCGCCGGTGTTGCCGAATCCGACCGAAGCCATCAGCGCCTGATCAAGATTTGACTGCTGGCGGTTCAACGTGTGAGAAGTCTTCACCGCGTTGTCTACGAACTTCCACAGATCCGGGGACGCATCGGTGTACACGTCGGCCAGATCACCCAAGCGCCGAATGTCGTAGCGGAACTGGTCCATCCGAGGATTGAGGTCGTCGAGGACGGCATTGGCATTCATAATGGAATCGCCAAATTTGGTGCCGAGCCCGGACACCGCATCCGCCACGCCCGACAGCGTCGCATTCAGCTTGACCGGATCGACCTTCTCAGCAATCGAGGTGATCGTTTCGAACAATGTGTTGAACTCTGTGGTCACTGACGTCGCGTCGATCACGGCGTCTGCGGTAATTGATTGTGGTGCTGGATCTTTCGGTGATGTAAATGATACGTACTTGTTGCCGAACACAGTGGTGGCGACGATGCTCGCGTCGACGTTGGCTGGAATGAACTGCACGTACTTTGGATCAACGCCCAGCATGAGCTTGGCCGCCGGCTTGCCGTCGTGCTCTACCTCGGAGATGCTTGACACCCGACCGATCGCGACTCCGTTATAGGTGACCTTCGACCCCGGCTCCAGCACCAAACCTGACCGAGCGGCCAGCATGGTCAACGGCATCTTCGACTTGAAGTCGCCCTGAAACTGGAAATACACGAGCGTGCACACCACGGCTGACACCACGAAGAAGATGGCACCCACCGTCTTGTACGGCGAGGTAGGTTGCTTGTTCTCTCTTGATGGGATCGTCACCGCAGCTACACCGTGAGGTTGAAATTCGGGTCGGCGCCGTAGAGAGCCAACGATGCCAACAGGACAACAACTTGGACGGCGACCAACGAGAAGCGCATCGATTTACCGACAGCAAGGCCAACGCCGACGGGACCGCCGCTCGCGGTATAGCCGTAGTAGCAATGGGTGATCATCACCACCGAGGCGATGATGATCGCCTCCAACATCGACCAACCGACGTCTTCCGGGCGCAGGAAAGTCCGAAAGTAGTGCTCGTAAGTGCCTATTGACTGCCCATAGAACAATGTCGTGACAACCTGTGCGGAGAAGAACGACATGATGATCGCCATCGCGTAGAGCGGAATGATCACCACCATCCCGGCCATGATCCGGGTGGACACCAAAAACGAAATCGACTTGATGCCCATCACTTCCAGGGCGTCGACCTCTTCACTGATCCGCATCGCACCCAGCTCAGCAGTGGCGCCGGCACCGACTGTCGCCGCGAGCGCGGTGCCGCAAACCACCGGGGCAACCACACGCACGTTGGCCAGCGCGGCGAAGAATCCGGTGAACGCCTCGACACCGATGTTGCCTAGCGATGAGAACCCTTGGATTGCGATCAGTGAGCCACCGGACAACGTGACGAAACCGACGATCGCAACGGTTCCACCGATCACCGCCATGGCGCCAGTGCCCATTCCGATCTCGGCGATTAGCCGCACCGTCTCGCTGCGATATCGACGCAGTGCCCAGCCGATCTCGCCGATACCGACGATCGAGAACCAGACCATGCGTCCAACGGATTCGAGCACTTTCCCGGGCGCGCCGGCCCACGTGGTCGCACGGGGGTACCGCGCGCGCAGCACGACAGAGGCAGTCATCTCAATGCCCCGTTCCGAACCGCACGCCGATGGTGGTCAGGACGACGTTTATGGCGAACAACGCGAGGACGCAGAGGACAAGGGTTTCGTTCACGGCGGTGCCGACGCCCTTGGCGCCGCCCTTCGTCGTCAACCCGCGGTAACAGCCGACGAGGCCTGCGATCAGTCCGAACGCAGCAGACTTGACCAGCGAGATGATCACCTCGGGCAAGCCCGTGATGAGGGTCAGCGTCGATACGTAGGCGCCTGCCGACACATGCTGCAGGTACACGCCGAAGATGTAGCCACCGACGAGACCGATGATGATCACCGCCCCGTTCAGAAGGATGGCGACGAACGTTGCCGCGATCACCCGGGGCACGACCAACCGCTGGATCGGATCGATTCCGAGGACCTCCATCGCGTCGATCTCTTCGCGAATGGTGCGAGCCCCGAGATCGGCGCAGATGGCCGTCGACCCGGCGCCTGCGACCACCAGCACCGTGACCAACGGCCCCAGCTGGGTGACCGCGCCAAGCGCCGCACCCGCGCCTGAGATATCGGCTGCGCCGAACTCGGCGAGGAGCACGTTGAGCGTGAAGATGATGAGGACCGTCAGGGGCACGGAGACCGCGATGGTCGGCAATAACGAGACGCTCAAGATGAACCAGGCCTGCGAGAGCAACTCACGCCACTGAAATGGCTTGCGGGGCAATGCCTTACCGGTGTCCACGCACATCGAGAAGAACCCGCCGACCGCGTTGAACGCCGGGTCGGTCTGATCGCGCACGTAAGTGCCAAGCCCGCTGTCGGTAGTCATGGGGACACCCGCGCGGCCTTAATCGTTCGTGGTGACCCTTGGACCCCATGCACGCGTATCACTATCGTCGCTCACCGCACGTACAGTCAATAGCGTGCTTGGGCCGGCGCGTTGGGATCGCCCACTCGATGATCCGTAGATAGCTGACCACGTTAACCGCCAGGCTAGCGATTATGTTGCCAGTTGCTGGTCGTGAAGACGCGCGCGACAGAGGATCGGATGCCGACAAGCCGCAACGCCCACTATGCCGACCGTACATACAGTCATGTCCGTCATCGTGCTGGTCAAGGTCAGCGAAGTCTGGTGCCCGCAATGGCGTCCCGGCATGCCAGCTACGCCTGACAGATTCTCGGGCAAGTGTTCGTCACCGCAATGCCGGCCGCGCGAGATCAGGAGTCAGTGCTTGACGTCGCTGATTCGTCAACCACGTCCGAAGGGGCCACACGCGACAACCGCCGAAGGCACAATGCTTGAAGTACGGGGAGAGGAGACGGGCATGCCCGATGGCCAAGAGGCACAGGTGCGCACGCCGGACGTCGAGGTGTTACGGGAGTCTGGTGTTCATAAGCTGCTCATCGCCGACCACGACGGCAACTGTCTCGCCTACTTGTTGGCCTGGGACAGCTTCGGCTATGACCCCGAGACCGACACATACATATGTGTCGTCGACCCTGATGGTCGCGAGCTCATGACACTCTGCACCGCGGGAGAGGTCAAGCCCGAGCCGGGCACGAATCGCTATCTCGTGACAGCACCGACTGCGGAGGCAGCTGCCGAGCTTAGGCTCCTTGCAACAGATTTGGCGATCTAGCGCTAGCTGGCCGCGCTGTGCTGATTGCCAGTGTGTCCTAAACGGTGCCAGGAACTTCTGGCAATAATCTGCGAGTGGATCCAGCGCCCAATGCTTGGCCCTAGTCCTTGTATTCGGGCGAGACGTATCCGGTCGACGGTTTGCTACGTGAAGGAATTCCGCGGGTTTGCAGTGCGAGGCTGATTGCCGATGCCCTGCCCCGTCCACGCGACACCACGGCCTTTACAAAGGCTAGCGGCGAGGCGTCGGGCCGATCCTGGCAACCGCACACAGCTTCGGCAGTGCCTCGCGCTAGGACAATTAACGAATTCATAGCAATCGCGACTGACGCAGTGCTTGACTGGGCGTGTATCGTCGCGCGCCGCCTCGATTCTGGTCGACGCAACTCGCCGGACGGCATCTACTTCCCTTATCAAAGGCTTCGCGGTATGTTTGCTGTGACGTCAGCGGTGCACGGGGGTCCTTCGGGATAAGCGCGGCGACGTCGGTCTTTTCGCATTTCGACCTGGGGAGCAATCATGCCCGCTTGCGTGCTAATCGCGGTCACTGGTGTCGTGTGGTGTTGACCTCCGGGTGGCTGAGGCGGTTCGCCGCGGGGGGGGTGGGCCTCCTCGCTAGCATCGCCATGGTGAGCGCCCCGGCCGACGCCGCCACGCAATGGCACCCGCAGAGCCCGCCCCTGTCTACGCCCTGGACTCATCTCGTGGGACCCAACAACGCGCTGCCCGAGTACCCGCGCCCGCAGATGGTGCGGAAGCGTTGGATGAATCTGAACGGCGTGTGGGATTACACGGGTCGGTCAGGACAAGACGCGTTGGCGGCCCCTCCACCGGCGAGCGAGTACCGCGAGCGGATCCTGGTCCCCTACCCAACGGAGTCGGGGTTGTCAGGTATCCAACGCCACGACGACCAAATGTGGTATCGCACGGTCTTCAAGCTGCCGAGCGCCTGGGGTGGGCGGCGTGTGCTGCTGCACTTCGGCGCGGTCGACCAGATCGCCACCGTCTGGGTGAACAACCAGCAGGTGGCG
>JAVXWV010000410.1:0-3227 GCA_032230775.1 Mycobacterium sp.
CTCGCCTTGTACAGCGAGCGGCAGCGGATGGTCTTCGGGTCCAACACCTATCGGGCATTCACGCAGTTGTTGGCCTCGGGCAACGACGAGTCGGTGCTTGACCCCTGGGTCACCCGGATGAGGAGCCTGCCGGCGACGGTGGTCTCGACCACCCTGGATGGGCCTCTCGACTGGCCGGACGCAACCGTCGTGACCGGTGATGCCGTCGACGTCGTCGCCCGGCTCAAGGAGGAGTCCGAGGTGCCGTTGCGCTCGCACGGCAGCCTGTCGATGAACCGGGCGCTGATGGCCGCCGGCCTCGTCGACCGCGTCCAGGTGACGCTCTTCCCTGTGATCACCGGTCAGACCGGTGATGACCCGATCTTCCATGGTGCGGCCGACTTCGACCTGGCGCTGATCGAGAGCAGCACACTCGACGGCAACATTCAAGAGCTCATCTACCGGCCCACCCTGCATGTTTGAGTCCATCCATGTCCGGGCGGCCAAGCCCAATTGAACACGACGTGCTCGCCTGCGGTGTGCTGGGCCCGCCGATACGACCTCGCTACTGTCGCAGGTCTTCGCGGATTATTGCCGGATCGGGCAGCTCTCCCGTTTTCCCGGATTACTCTCACGTTTTCCGGATCGGACACTAGCGGTTCGCTCCGCAATATGTTGGGGGACAACACAATAGGCGACATACGGTACCTGGCTGGTAACCCGCCATATTCGCGTCTGCCGCATTCCTCCCGATACGCAGCAGCGAATCGCTCGAGATGTGGCAGGGGAGCGTGTCGACAGCAGGTCGGGTCGGTGGGCAGGAAATAGGTTGGACGGGATTCGGTTCAGGTTGATAGCGTGCGCGAGACCGTGACATCACGGGAGGAGGTGAGACCCATGCACGCAGTAACCATGTGGGTGCTCCCACTCGTGTTCACGGTCGAGCGATAGACGTAGGTGTCGCCGGGAGCGCCCAAACAAGGCAACCCCGAAAGGCAACACCATGCAATTCACCTCTGAGACATCGTCGAACGGTGTCATCGAACGTAATTTCATTCTGGATGAGATCACCGGCGTGCTCTGGTCGCCCACATCCGGAGTCGTCGGCTCACCCCTGCTGCTGGCGGGGCACAGCGGCGGCATGCACAAGAAGGCGCCGGGGCGGGTGGCCAGTGCACTGCACAGCGTGACCACCTATGGGTTCACGGTCGCCGCCATCGACGCGCCCGGACATGGCGACAGGCCGCGAAACCATCACGATCAACGGTGGGCCGAGGCGATCCATCAGGCCCGGGCGGCGGGCGAGCCGATCGCCCCGATCGTCATCGACTACAGCATGTCGCTGGCCGAGCGTGCGGTGCCGGAATGGCAGGCGACCCTGGACGCCCTGCAGGCGCTGCCCGAGATCGGCGTCGAAGCGCCGATCGGCTACGGCGGCGTGTCGTTGGGTGTCGTGACCGGACTGATGTTGACGGCGATCGAATCCCGGATCGCTGCCGTGAGCTTCGGTGGGGTTTTCGTTGACGACGCTCTGATCGAGGCGGCAGGAAAGATCACCGTCCCGGTCGAGTACCAGATTCCGTGGGACGACGAGGAATTCGACCGCACATCCGGGGTCGCGTTGTTCGACGCCTTCGCCTCGAAGGAGAAGACATTGCACGCCCACTCGGGCAGGCACTACCCGGTGCCCGAATACGAGCGCGACAGCTCGGCTCGGTTCTTCGCCCGCCACCTCGGCCGGACCGCCGACACGGCTTTCGGACTGACGTGAACAGGTGTCTGCGTCCGGCCCCGCGCTGGACGCAGACACCGCCATTGCGGCGCTCCTGCCGGCCTGGATCAAACAGCGTGTCGCGCACCCGCAACGGCGGGGAGGGGATGGACGAGTTCGATTTCTGGCCAAGCCCACTGCACGCCGTGGGTCGTTGATTCGTCTGATTCAAACGCGGGGACTTTACTTGACATAGTGTGGCTTATCGGCACAACGATATTCTGGGTGTCGGCCGGTCAGCCTAGGTTGGGCGGATGACTGAGATTCCGACCCGTGTCGGCGCCCCTGCTCGACGAGCCTTCGCGGCCGCCGGCTACACGACACTCGAGGAACTCCTTGCCGCCGACCAAGGCGAGTTATTGATACTTCGCGGTGTCGGCCCGAAAGCGATTCGCATCCTGCGCGAAGCGGCCGGCCGACCCTAGATCCCGACCCCCACCAGAAAAGCCCTACCTCCCTCAATACGTCACAGTGACGAATTGAGGGAGGATAGCCGGACGGCGAGAACTACTGACTGCCAACACATTTGGTCCGATTTCAGCGGAAGGACGCGGCATCGGGCCGATTCGCTGATTTGCATGACTATCGGGGCGGCACCCCGGATTGAACGCGAGCCGTGGAACCGCTGCGCAGCAAGATTCGGGCGGAGCGTCAGCACTACGTCAGTAGCGATCGAGCTCAATCAACCGCTCGTCGCTGATGCCGAAGTGATGCGCGATCTCGTGGAGCACGACATGTCTGACCTCGCGGCGAAGACGATCGGCGTCGCCGGCAGCGAGCCGCGTGATCGGCCCGCCAAAGATGCTTATTTTGTCGGGAAGCACTCCGCTGTACGTGCTGCTCCTTCGCGGCAGCGGCACGCCGCGGTATAGGCCGAGCAGCGGCTGCCCATCGGGAGGCTCGTCCTCGACGACGATCTCGACGTTGCTCATCGCCGCACGGAGATCGGCCGGCAATGAGCTCAGCGCATCGTCAATCGCCTGCTCGAACGGATCATTGAGGCCCGGCCCCGAACGCGCATCCATCCCCGCAATGGTGCCAGAATTGGTGCTGGGATTGGAGACGGTAAACCGCACAAGCGACGGGGCAACGGCCGTCCCGCCAAGGACCCGATCGCGGCGAAGCGCCGCATCGGCTACATCCGTCGGTACTCGCGGCGCACTGTCGAGCGCGACTGACCTTTCCAATCTCCCACCGGCCCTTGCCAATACGTCACTATGACGTTTCTCTGGCCATCAGCGGGGCCCGCCGGAATCGCTCTTTCGTACAATGGTTTAGACCAAAGGACAGACAGTCGGTGCGTTTTGCGGGATCGTTGATGGCATGAGCCCGAAAGTACCGAGCGCGAAAGACATCACGGCCGCCGCACAGGCGGCGGCCGAGACCGCGCAATCAGTCGCCAGCGGAGCAATGCGCATCCCGCCCGCGTCGATTCAGCTCGCCAGTCAACTGCCGGATCTCCTGGAGAATCTCGCGA
>JAVXWV010000574.1:0-3268 GCA_032230775.1 Mycobacterium sp.
TCGTGCCGCCCTGGCCCTGGAACACCTGCAACAGTTGGCCGGACAGGGCGTTGACCTGGTCGGGATCCAACGCACGGAACAGCGGGCGGAAGCCGCCGATGAGTGCGTCGACGTCAAGCGCGGGCGAAGTCCGTGCCAGCGGGATCGTCTGTCCCGGTTGAAGTTTCCGCACCGACCCCGGCCCTTCTTCGAGGGACAGATAGCGGTCGCCGATGAGGTTTTCGTAGCGCACCGCCGCCTTGGTGCCCTCGGTGAGCGTCAGTCCCTTGTCGATGGCGAAGTCGACCGTGACGGTGCCGTCCTTGTGCAGGGTCAGGTCCTTGACCTTTCCGACCTCGACACCGGCAATGCGCACAAAGTTCCCGCCCTTGAGGCCAGACACATTCGTGAACACTGCGCTGTAGGAGGCACGCGAGTCGAATCGAAACTGGCCGAACACTGTCACCAGAACGAACATGGAGACCAAGCACAGCACGGTGAACAACGCAACGCGTATGGCGGCGCGGATGGTTCTCCGTCTCATGGCTGTCCCTCCGGTGCTGGCGGCGGCGCGCCGGGTGGCGGCGGGTAGAGCGGTGTTCCGTCGGGCCCGTACTCCGGTGCGCCGTAAGGCGGTGCGCCGGGGTAGGCCGGGTACGGGCCGGGCGCAGGGCCACCGGGGTACCGGATCCTCGGCGGTTCCGGATTTGCCTTGGTGACAGGGAAGTAGTTGGCAATGCCAGGGAAGCCGATGCCGGGATTGGGCCGGATATCGAGGCCAGTGCCGAACCCGGTGTCGGTGACCAGGTACTTCACCGGGAAGTTCTTGCTGACATCGGGTAGTGAGCCGCAACTCGGCTTGCCGCCGGGGCCGCCCTTGGCGTTGGTGACCGGCAGGTTGTCCGGATAGCGGTAGGGATCGTCTCCCATCAGCAAGCCGGCATCCATGATCACAGATTTGCCGTTGCCGCCCAAAGCATCTCGGCCACCGTGGTCCAGGAACCACTGGGCACCCTGGAACAGGCACTTGTAGGTCGGCGAATAGTTCATGAACAGTGCGGTCGTCGGATCGAGGATGTTTATCGCGCGCACCAAGTTCGACTGGTTTCCGCCGATCGTGTTGATACCCGATTGGGAGAATCCGACCGCGGAGAGGAGCAGCGCATCGAGCGGCTTCGCGTTGGTGCTGATCGTCGTGCTCGTCGTCGAGAACGAGTCCAGGATCGACAAGATGTCCTGCGCCGCATCCGAATACGCTTCGGCGGTCTTGCCGAACAACTGCCAGTCTTGCCGAACTGTCGGCATCCTCGGGTTGACGGTGAGCAGCACGTTGTTCGAATCCGTGATCGCCTGGCCGATGCGATCACCCTTGCCGCGTACCGATTCGGCTATCGCCGACAACACCGAGTTCAGCTTCGCCGGGTCGATGGAGTGGACTACCGACTGGAGGTTCTCGAATACGGTGTTGACCTCGACGGTCACATTGCGCGAGTGCAGCACGGCGCCCGGTTTGAGGGGCTCTGAACTTCCGCCATCCGGCGGCACAATGAGATCGACGTACTTGGCGCCAAACGCGGTGCTGGACTTGATCTCCGCCTCGACGTTGCTTGGCAGGTATTGGAAGGGCCCCGGGTACATCTTCAACTTCAGCTCCGAAAGATCGTTCCCAGCCGCGGTTTCAGCGCCGATGGACGTGACCTCGCCTACCTGGACACCGCGCAACTTCACCTTCGCGCCGTTCTCCATGACCAGGCCGGCCCGATCGGAGACCAAAGTGAGCGGAACGCTCTTGCGTAGTGTTCCGTTGAACAGCAGGACAGTCAGCGTGGACAGTGCTGCGATCACCAAGAACAGCACTGGTGCCCACCAGATGGGATCGATCCTGTCGCGCCGGGATGAGTTAATCCCCTCGATGGCCATTTCCGTCACCCCGACAGGTGGAAGTTGCCGGACTGTCCGTACACCGACAGCGTGATGTTCAAGAGGATGAAGACGCCCGCGGTGATCGAGGTGCGGACTGCTCGGCCGACGGCCTCACCGACGCCTGCCGGTCCGCCGGTCGCGGTATAGCCATAGTAGGTGTGCACCGCCATTACGGCTGCTGCCATCGACAGCGCTTCCACGAAGGACCACAACAGATCCGTCGGCTGCAGGAACGTCGAGAAGTAGTGGTCGTAAACGCCCCGCGACTGCCCATAGATGATCGTCGTGCCGAACCGGGTCGCCAGGAACGACATCAAGACGGACACGGTGTAGATCGGGACGACCGCCACCACCCCCGCCACGATGCGGGTGGAGGCCAGGTAGGTGACCGGCCGAATACCCATCACCTCCAGTGCGTCGATCTCCTCGTTGATGCGCATGGCGCCGAGCTGCGCCGTCGCGCCTGCGCCGATGGTCGCCGCCAGCGCCACGCCCGCGGTCGCCGGTGCGATGAACCGGACATTCAGAAATGCCCCCAGAAAACCGGTGAGGGCCTCGATCCCGACGTTGGACAGGGTGTTGTAGCCCTGCACGGCGATCAACGCGCCGGTGGACAGTGTGAGGAATCCGACGATGGCCACCGTTCCGCCGATGACTGCCAGCGCCCCGGTGCCCATTCCCATGCCCGCGATCAACCGCAGCACCTCAGCCGGATAGCGCCGAACAGCGTCGGGGATAGCCCCGAGCGCTTGGCCATAAAAAGACGTCTGCTCGCCCAGCCTGCGGGTCGCATCGACCATTCGGGTGTCCGTCATGGCGCAACCTTCACGCCGAACGCGGTGGCAAGAATGTTGATGAGGAACAGGGCCATGAAGGCGAACACCACCGTTTCGTTGACGGCGTTGCCGACCGCTGTCGGCCCGCCGCCGACATGCAGGCCTTTGTAGCACGCGATCAGACCGGCCGACAGACCGAACAGCAGCGCCTTGACGAGGGAAACGACGACCTGCGGCAGACCGGTCAGCAGCGTCATCCCTGCGATGAAGGAGCCCGGCGTGACGTGCTGGATGTATACCACGAAGAAATAGCTTCCTGCGAGTCCGACGACCGCCACGACCGAATACAGCATCAGCGCAACGAAAGTCGCGGCGACCACCCGTGGCACCACAAGAGCCTGGATGGGATTGACGCCGATGACCTTCATCGCGTCGATCTCCTCGCGAATCGTCCTGGCGCCCAGATCGGCACACATCGCGGTCGACCCCGCGCCTGAGACGACGATCGCGGTAACCACGGGACCCACCTGCGTGACCGATGCCAGCGCTGCGCCGGCACCCGACAGGTCGCCTGCACCGACCTCCAACAG
>JAVXWV010000674.1:0-19499 GCA_032230775.1 Mycobacterium sp.
GATCGAGTGGTACGACTTCTTCCTCTTCTCGACCGCGGCGAGCCTCGTGTTCCCGCAGCTCTTCTTCCCCTCGGGGAACGAGACCGTCGGCACGCTGCTCTCCTTCGCGACCTTCGCGGTCGGCTTCCTCGCCCGGCCGATCGGAGGGCTGATCTTCGGTCACCTCGGTGACCGGGTGGGACGGCGCACGACCCTGGTCGCGACGATGGCGCTCGCCGGCGCCGCGACCGCCCTGATCGGGGTGCTGCCCTCCTACGCCACCATCGGCGTCTGGGCGCCGCTGCTGCTGGTCCTGCTGCGCGTGCTCGGCGGGATCGCCCTCGGCGGCGAGTGGGCCGGGGCGGTCCTCATGGCCGTCGAGTACGCACCGCCGGGGAAGCGCGGGCTGTGGGGCTCGAGCCCCCAGATCGGCCTGGGGCTCGGCCTGGCCCTGGGCACCGGTGCCTTCGCCCTGCTCGGGGCGAGCATGGACAACCAGGACTTCCTGGCCTGGGCCTGGCGAACCGGGCGGTACCCGCATCCGAGGTGCTGGACGAGGCGCTGCGGCTCGCCACGCGCCTCGCCGCGCTCCCGCCGGAGGCGGTCCGGCAGGCACGTCAGCTGCTGAACTCTCACATTGATCGGGCCGCCGTTGTCCTTGAGGACTGTGCTCGCGCCGAAAGCGCGTGTTTCGACACCGAGGAGCATCGCGTGCTGCTGGAGCGCCTTGCTGCGCGGGTGGCAGCCAAGACCGCGGGGACTACCTAATGGGCGCCGGCACCCGAGTCGCGCTCGTCACGGGCGGAACCCGGGGAATCGGCCGCGCCATCACCGATCGGTTGACTCGGTCCGGTGTCACGGTGGCCGCGGTGTACGCTCACGACGTCACCGCCGCACAAGCGCTCCTCGATGACGCAGCGCGGAGCGGGGCCACGGTGACACTGCATCAGGCTGACGTCGGGCAGCCAACTTCCTGCCAGACGCTGGTCGCCGAGGTCCTCGAGCAGCACGGGCGGCTCGACTATCTGATCAACAACGCCGGCATGGTCATCGAGCAACGCCTCAGTGAAGTCAGCGCCGAGGACTGGCACCGCCAGGTGGCAGTGAACCTGTCGTCAGCGTTCTTCCTCAGCCAGGCCGCCGTGGCGTACATGACGCAACAGCGTTTCGGGCGCGTGGTCAACATCGGGTCGGTCACAGCCCTTATGGGCAGCCCCGTGCAGATCGCCTACGGCGCCGCCAAGGGCGGCATCGTCGGCCTCACCCGGTCCAGCGCCCGCGCCGTCGCGCGCAAGGGCATCACCGTGAACTGCGTGATTCCAGGCAGTTTCGACACGGATCTGTCCGCCGAGCTGGCTTACACCGACCGGGACGCGGTGACGTCGATGATCCCGGTCGGGCGTTGGGGCCGACCCGAGGAGCTCGCGCACGCCGTCGCGTTCCTGCTCGACGACCTTGCCTCCTACATCACCGGCGCGGTCCTGACTGTCGATGGCGGAATGAGCATGGGCGGATGATGACGGACCGAACTCGACTCACTGCGGCCACCATCGTGGCTCCCTCGGTGCCCGCGGACCGCCTCGCGGAGTACCGCCGCTTCGGGTACGTCAGCGACCTGACGATGTCTGCGTCGGTCGTGCGTGCAGCCCGGCAGTGGGGCTCACGGCCCGCCATCATCGAAGGCGGTCAGCAGCTGACCCACCAGGAGGTCCTCGAGGTCGTCGAACACGCCGCCGCATGGCTGGCCGGAGCGGGCGTCCGGACTGGCGACGTTGTGTGTTGGCAGACGCCTAACTGGTGGGAGGCCCTCGTTCTGGGGCTGGCCATTTGGCATGTCGGCGCGGTGAGTTGCCCGATCGCCCCGTTCTACCGGGAACACGAACTGCGCCAGGTCATTGAGCAGGTGCGCCCGGCAGCCGTGGTGACCGCCGAGACGTTCCGCGGCTTCGCGCACGCGGAAGCGTTCGACGACCTGCTCGGCGCGGCCGGTCTCGGCGACGCTATCCGCGTGCTCCTGCGTGGAACCCGGCCCGGCTGGTCGTCGTTCGACGTCATCGTCTCCCACAGCCGGCGCCAGCAGTACGCGATCCTCGGGGCGGAGGAACCCTGCCTGATCCTCTTCACCTCGGGGACCACCTCCGGCGCCAAGGCCGCGGTGCACTCGTCGCACACACTGTTGGCCGAAACCCGCCAGCTTGCCGATGCGTGGGGCCTGTCCTGGGAGGACGTCGCCTATATGGCGGCCCCGCTTCAGCACATCACCGGCGTGCTGAACGCGATGACCATCCCGTTACTCGTCGGCGCATCGGCGGTGCTGGCCGAACGGTGGGAAGCCGACGTCGCGGTGGCCGACATCATGCGCCACCGGGTGACCTATTCGGCCGGGGCGACGGTGTTCCTTCAGGAACTGACCGACGCCGCCCGCACCGCCGGCGCGCACCTGCCGCTGCGGAACTTCGCCTGCGGTGGGGCGGCGGTACCGCGCGCGGTCATGGAACACAGTGAAGAGCAAGGGATTCCAGCCTCGCGGGTGTACGGCATGACAGAGCTTCCAACCGTGACGGTGATGAACCGCGCCTATCCGTTCGACCTGCGCGCTGAAACCGATGGCGCGATCGCTCCCGGCGTCGAGGTACGGGTCGTTGACGACCAATCCCGTTCGCTTCCAACCGGATCCGAGGGCGAACTCTTAGTGCGCGGACCGGAGATGATGCTGGGATACCTCGACCCGATGGCCAACCGGGCCGCGCTCGATGACTCGGGATGGTTCTCCACAGGAGATGTCGGCGTCGTCGACGGTTCTGGATTCGTCACCATTACCGGGCGCCTGAAGGACGTCATCAACCGCGGCGGGGAGAAATTCTCCGCGCGTGACATCGAAGACCTGCTAATCACGCATCCCGCGGTGCGGCACGCGGCTGTGGTGCCCGGACCCGACGCGAGGTTCGGTGAGGTGCCCGTCGCGTTCGTCGTCTTCGACGGCGCGGGGCAGGTTTCTGTGGGCGAGTTGGCCGGGCACCTACAGGCAAAAGGTCTGGCCCGCCAGAAAACCCCTGTCGCATGGCATTTCGTAGATTCCCTGCCCATGACCCCGTCCGGCAAGGTCAAGAAATTCGAGTTGGCCGCCACCGCAGAAAAAGCAGAAAGGGCACGGCGAGGATGAATCTCGAGCAATTCCACACGGTGCTGGACATCGGAAAAGACAGCGACGGCCGCACGGTCCTCCCTGTTGCCCACCCCAAGTCCGAACGGATCTTCGGTGGGCAGATCCTTGCCCAACTGGTGGCATGCGCCGCGCCCGGCAAGACGGTGAAATCGGTGCAGGTGGCGTTCCCCCGCGAAGGACGGCCCACCGACCCGCTATATCTGGACCTGGAGAAAACCCACGACGGCCGCTCCTTGGGAGTTCGGCATGCGAGTGTGTTCCAAGAGCCGGCTCTGGGTGGCCGCCGCATCGTCGCCACAGGTTCGATCCTTCTCGACCGTGCCGACGAAGAGTTTGACTACCAGTTCGACGCTGTGCCGACGGCAGATCCCTTGACGGCCAAGCCTATTGACTTTGCCGTGGTGCCCGGTGAGGCCAGGCTGATCAGTGACGTCGGATTGGACGACGTCAGTGCTGTGCCCGCCGAACTGGCGTTCTGGATGCGCTGCCCGGACTTCACCGACACGTCCCTGGCCCGCCCGGTTCTGGCCTACGTGTCCGACTGGCCGGTGATCGGCACGCTCCTCAAAGCGGTACCCGGGCTGAGCCAGCAGGACGCCCACACCCGGCTGCAGACCGGGGTGATCAGCCATTCGATCTGGTTCCACCAACCGTTCGACGTATCCCAATGGCTGCGGCTGGAGATCCGCGGCCAGCGACTGGCAGGCGGCCGCGGCTTCGGCACCGGCGCCGTCTACACCCAGGCGGGATCGCTGGTCGCGTCGTTCGCCCAAGAGAGCGTAATCAGAAGCTTCGCGTAAAGGAGTAAAGGCAATGACAGCAGAACATTTCGTCCGCTACGAAATCGACGATCGAGTCGCGGTGATCACGCTAGACCGGCCGCAGGCCGCCAATGCCCAGACGGCCGGCATCCTTAAGGACCTCGACGACGCGTGGCGGCGCGCCGACGACGACCCCGAGGTGCGGGTCATCGTCTTCACCACGACCGGCAAACACTTCTCCGCCGGGCATGACATGTCGGGCACCGATCCATCGGCTGACGGGCGCATGCTGGGTCCGCGGCGCACCGACGGCAAGCTCATTGCCGAGGACTACTACGACTGGGAGACCCGCGGCTACCTCGAATACGCCAAGCGCTGGCGCGACATTCCCAAACCGACCATCGCTGCGGTGCAGGGCAAGTGCATCGCGGCCGGGCTGATGCTGTGCTGGCCGTGCGACCTCATCGTCGCCGCCGACAACGCGCAGTTCTCCGATCCGGTCGGCCTGATGGGCATCATGGGCGTCGAATACCATGCCCACACTTGGGAATTCGGTGCTCGTAAGGCCAAGGAGATGCTGTTCACCGCCAGCTCGGTCAGCGCCGAGGAGGCGCTGCGTTCGGGGATGGTCAACCACGTCGTGCCGTTAGACGAATTACTCTCGTTCACAATGACTCTCGCGCATCGCGTCGCTCAAACGGACCCATGGGCGTTGCGCATGGCCAAGCGGGCCGTAAATCACACACTCGACACCATGGGCTTCTCGACGGCGATCGCCTCGTGTTTCGACATGCATCATCTCGGGCACACGCGGGCGCTGGCCGCGACGGGCGGGAAGACCGTCGTGATGGCCGACCTGGAACGGATGAAGGCCGCGGGCCGCGCCAGGTGACCGGGTTCACCGGCACGGCCGCGGTGATCACTGATCCCCTTGTTCAACAGCGTCAACTACTAGGGGCTGGGTCCGAAACGTGGTGGCGTAGGCCGTCGATGAGCAGGTTGAGAAGTCGACCGGCCTGCTCGCGCTGGTCTGGCGCGCCGGCGGCGAGGGACACACCGCTCAGCGCCAGGAGCACGTCGTTGGGCTCGACGTCCGCCCTTAGTGCCCCGGCGCTAATGCCGGCGGCGAGAAGTGTGGTGATGGCTGCGATCAGCCGGGCGCGGCTCTCGGCGTAGGGATCCCCACCGGATGCGATGACCGCTTGAAGCGCCCCTGCCATGTAGCGCTTGGTCGTCATGTAGTCGATGAAGCGATCCATCCAGGCGCGTGTCGCCTCGTCCGCTGGGAGGGATCTCAGGAGGCCAGGCACCGCGTCGCAGAGGTGGGCGAGTTCCTGGCGGTAGGCCGCCTCGACGAGCGCATCACGCGTCGGGAAGTGACGGTAGAGCGTCCCGATGCCGACGCCGGCGGTCTTCGCAATGGCCTCGAGAGTGACGTCCGCCCCGTCCTTCGTGAACGCGCGCACGGCGGTTTCGAGCAGCCGCTGACGGTTGCGCCGGGCGTCGGCGCGCACCGGTCGGCCGATGGTCTGTGACACAGATCGTCCTCTCCAGCCCACACGGGTCCGGGCGTCGGTTGCTAAACGGAGATGGCTCCGGTTAGGATGGAGGAGTACCGGAGGCTCCTCCGATTCGGAGCTTACCGGGTCCGCCTCGGGTACGGATCGCCGGACACGCGGGAGTTGACAATCACTATGACCACGCCCATCACCACGCCCTTCAAATGGGAAACAACCGCCGCCGAGGTCGTCGCCGGGTCCGATCTCAGCGGCAACCGGGTCATAGTGACCGGTGGAGCATCCGGCATCGGCCTCGAGACGGCGCGCGCGCTCGCCGCCGCAGGCGCACACGTGACCCTCGCGGTCCGCGACGCCGAGGCAGGACAGCGCGTCGCCGCGGAGATCGTGGCAAGCACCGGTAACACCCATGTCTTCGTCGCCCCTGTGGACCTGGCCGACCCTGCATCGGTCGCGTCATTCGTCGCCGCGTGGGACGGACCGCTGGACGTCCTGGTCAACAACGCCGGCGTCATGGCGTGCCCGGAGACCCGCACTCCGCAGGGCTGGGAGCTTCAGTTCGCCACCAATCACCTTGGCCACTTCGCACTCGCCATCGGCCTGCACCATGCACTCGCAGCCGCCGGAGGTGCCCGCATCGTCTCGGTCAGCTCCCGGGCCCACCTGCGCTCACCGGTGGACTTCGACGACATCCACTTCAAGGCGCGCACCTACGAACCATGGGACGCCTACGCACAGTCGAAGACCGCCAACGTGCTCTTCGCGGTTGAGGCGACCAGACGCTGGGAAAGCGACGGCATCACCGCCAACGCCCTGCAGCCCGGCACCGTCCGGTCCAACCTGCAGCGATACATCACCGACGACGACCTGGAGCGCACCCGCGGACACATCGAAGACGACAGCGGGAGCTTCCACTGGAAGACGCCCGAGCAGGGAGCCGCAACGTCGGTGCTGCTCGCGGCCTCACCGCTGCTCGAGGGAATAAGCGGCCGATATTTCGAAGACTGCAACGAAGCAGGACCAAGTCAGCCCGGCACCGGCAACGGCGTCGCCGCCTACGCGCTCGACCCACGAGCCGCGGCACGGCTCTGGGAGATCTCCGTCAAGACACTGGCGTCCTGACCACAGCCTGCGACGAGTCGACGAAGGTTCGAGCGCGACCCTGTCCAGTTCTGGCGCTCCCACCCATCGGGTCAATCCGCGGTCAACAGCCTGACCAACCCTTGGCGGTCGACCTTGCCCGTGGGCAGCATCGGTAGCTCGCTCTCGGCGATGAAGGCAACGACGGTCGGCACTTTGAACGACGACAGGTTGCGCTTCGCGTGGGCCATGACGGCTTCGGTGGACAGCTCCGCGCCGTGGGACGGCACGATCGCCGCGGCGACGACCTGACCTCGAACCGGATGCGGGAGGCCGACCACGAAGCTGTGTAGCACGCCGGGGATCGCGTCCAGAACCGATTCCACCTCGGCCGGTGAGACATTGGACCCCGCGGTCTTGATGAGGGCGCTTGCGCGGCCGGTGAAGTGCAGATGCCCGGCGTCGTCGAACCATCCGCGGTCTCCGGTCGAATACCAGCCGTCAGGACTGAACACCTCGTGGCGTTCCTGTTTGTAGATCCCGTTCATGAGTATCTGGCCCCGTACCTGGATCTCGCCGTGCTGACCGGGCGCCACCTCCACCCCGCTCGCGTCAGCGATCCGGTGCTGCACGACCCCGGGCAGTGGGATCCCGAAGGAGCCGCGCCGCTCGGTCGGCAGCGGGGCATCGGGCACCTCCACCATGGTGTGCGGGCCGCCAGTCTCTGTCATGCCAAGCAAGTTGGGTATCAGGTCGGTTTCGCTCCGACGCCGCTCGCGCGGCAACGCCTGGAGCATCGTGCCGCCCCGCACGCTGGACAGGTCACGTTTGGCGAAGTCGGGGTGGTCGGCCATGGCTTGACTGGCCTGTGCCCAGCACGAAACGTAGGTCGCCCGTTCGCGCTCGAGCAGCGCCAGGGTGCTCGCGGGTTCAAACACGTCCTGTGTGAGGACGGTTGCGCCGGTCGAGAGTGCTTGCAGCACAACCATCGTCAGTCCGCCGACCCAGAAGAACGGCATTGGCGAGTAGACGCGGTCGATTTCCGTGACGCCCCGGTGGTGCGCCAGGATGTAGGCGTGGCGCACCAGGCTGCCGTGCGTGTGCGCGACGGATTTCGGCAGCGCCGTCGTCCCGGACGTGGTGACGAGCACGAGATCATCGGCCGGACGAACCTCCGCTTCAGCCGAACCTGTCAGGGACACAACAGGTCCCGTAGTGCCTGGCCACGGTGTCGTCCACGGCCGGTCACAGTCGGGCCATACGTGCACCCGGCGCAGGAAGGGGACATCGGCAAGCGCGATCGCCGCGTCGCCGTCGGCCAGACCAGGCAGTGCCTCGGACATCCTGTCGACGAGGTCGCGCCCTGCGATGGAGCGGCCCATCAGCAGCACTTGGGTGTCGGTGTGCCGCAGCAGGCGCGCGAGTTCGGCACCCGGCGCGAATGTCGACAACGGGACGGTCAGCGCACCGATGCGCGCGGCGGCCAACCAGGAGATGATCCACCGTGCGCAATTGGGGAAGAGGATCCCGACGCGAGTTCCCTTGCCCACTCCGCCGGCCAACAGCGCATCGGCCAACGCCCGTGACTGCGCGTCGGCTTCGGCGAAAGTGAGCCGCTCATCGTCGGTGACCAGGAATTCGCCGTCGGGCTGCGCACGCCGCAACGCCAGCAACTCGGGGATGCTGCCCGGCAGCACGTCGTCTGCCGGTTTCTCCGGCGCGGTGTGCGCCGCGGTCATCAGCGAACGCGCACCGGGATGTGCGAATAGCCGGCCACATTGGACATCGTGACACGTTGCAGGCCGTCGGTGTCCACATCGAACCGCGGCCAGTGTTCGCGCAGCGCTTGCAGCGCGACGCGGGCTTCGAGGCGGGCCAGCCACGACCCCAGGCAGCTGTGGGCGCCATATCCGAAGGCCAACGTGGTGGCTCCGCCGCGCTTGATGTCGAATGCATCGGGACGGTCGTAGGCACGGGGGTCACGGGTCGCGGCGCCGGTGACCAGCAGCGTCGGCGAGCCTGCCGGGATGGTGCCGCCCTCGAGTTCGACGTCGCGGGTGGTGAACCGCCCCTGGTATTGCGACGGCGGGTTGAGCCGCAGCATCTCCTCGATAGCGCCAGGGATCACGCCGGGGTCGGCGAGGACCAGCTCCCACTGGTCGGGGTTGTGGTGAAAGGCCATGACGCCGTTGCCCATCAGCTTGGTGACCGTCTCACTGCCCGCCGCGGCCAACAGCACGGCGAAGGTGCCGATGTCCTCGTCGGTGAGCCGGTGGGTCACCCCGGTCTCGTCTTCGTAGGTGGTGGTCACGAGTCGGCTGATGATGAGGTCGTCGGGCCTGCGGCGCTTCTCCTGGGCCAGCTGAAGGAAGTAGTCGTTCATCGCCATCGACGCGGCCACACCGCTCTCGGTGGCGAACGGGTTGTTCGGTTCGCGGTGCAGGAAGCCGTCCGTCCATAGGCGGATCTGCTGGCGTTCCCCTGGCGGGACGCCCAGCATCGACGAGATGATCTCGACAGGGAACAGAGCCGCGAAGTCTGCCACCAGATCGAACTCGGTTCTGCCCGCCAGCGCCTCGACATGGGAGGTGACGACGTCCGTCACCAACGGCTCCAGGTTGGCGATCGCGGCCTTGGTGAACACCTGGCGTACGAGCTTGCGTAGCCGCTCGTGCTCGGGTGGATCCAACAGGATCAACATGTTGAGCTCGTCGAACCTCTGGTGCATCGACAAGGCGTCCAGAGTGACACCGTAGGCGCTGCTAAATGTCTCCCAGTCCCGGTGCGCAGCAACGACATCCGCGTTGCGGGTCAGGGCGTGGAAATCCCAACGATCGCTGTAGTAGACCGGAGCCTCGTCCCGCATCCAACGGTAGGTGTCGTACGGATCGTCGAAGAAGGCGTCGGAGTACGGATCGAACTCCATGGGGGAGTCGTCGTCGCGCGGTCTGGTGGCCGGTGCCGCGCCCTGGTCGGTCGACATCTCAGGCATCGACCCGCATCATGCCCGCCAGGGTGCCACCCATCACCATTGCGAGTTCGTCGTCGCTCAGCTCGGAGTGACGATCGGCGTACGTGAGTGGATCGGCCAACCCTTCGGGATGCGGATAGTCCGAGCCGAAGAACAGGTGGTCTATCGGCACCAGCTTGGCGAGCTCGGCCACATTCTCCTCCCAGAACGGATTGAAGTACACGCACCGATTGATCGCCGCCAGCGGGTCCTCGCCGTAGAGCTGCGGCATCTTCTTGCGGGTGTCGCTGAGATTGTCGAAAAGCCTTGGCAGCCAGGTCGTTCCATTCTCCACCATGCCGATGCGGAGTTCGGGAAACCGCGTCAGCACGCCGTGGCAGGCCAGCGCAGCGACGGCGTCCTCGGCCGGGTTACGGGCCAGGGTGTAGTACGACCGGAACGGCGACGACTGGAAAGGCCGGAACTCCCCGGCCCCCTCCCAGTCGTTCGCGTACCGGGAATACCCGCTGTCGGAGGCGTGCATGATGACCAGCACGCCGGTCTCGACCACCCGCTTCCAGAACGGGTCGAATTCGGGAAGCGCGAAGGACCGCGTGCCGCGCAGCCCAGGAACCGGCGCCGGCCGGATGAGAATGGCGCGTGCACCCCGCTCGACGACCCAGTTCAGTTCCTCGATGGCCTTCTCGACGATGGGCAGGGTGATGATCGGCGTGGTGAAGATTCGGCCCTTGTAGTCGAAATTCCAGGTCTCGTGCAGCCACTGGTTCAGGGCGTGAATGACCGTGTGGGTCGCCTCGGGATGTTGGCGAAAGCGTTCCTCCACCAGGCTCGCCAGGGTGGGGTACATCATCGACTTGTCGATGCCCTGCTCGTCCAGCAGCTCCAGCCGGGGCCCCGGTTCACGCATTGCGGGGGTCGACTCGATCGCCTTGCCCAGGATCTCGCGTTGCGACTTACCTTCGGGGTTGCCGTTGTGGAAGTAGTCCTCCTGAGCGCCCGGCGCGGCGACCTTGTCGAAGGTCGGGTTGGGGATGTACTCGCTGATCTGTCCCAGCGTGGCGATCTTCGTGCGTCCGTCCACCTCGACGTAGCGGACTGCGCCGTGGTACTCCGGCGGCAGGAACTTCGTCAGCGCGTCGCGGGTCTCGTACATGTGGTTATCACCATCGAAGACCGGAAATCCCAATCGCGCCGTCATTGAACTCCTCCTCGTGCCGGGTCAAGTCTGCGATACAGACCGACGCTCTCATCGCTGTGGATAATCAGATGTGCGACTGACTCTAGCATCGAGTGCGCTAGAAGAGGACATGCCTGTACTTTTTTGTCGTGTATCGGTCTAGCTACGGGTAACGTGGCCTTTTGCAGTGCGCGACCTGTGTTGTCGGATGTCGAGGGCGCTAGCAACGTCTTGAAGGAGGAGTAGGTGGATCTGAGTCTGACCCGCGAGCAACGTGCGGTTCGCGAGACGTTCGCGGCTCTGTTCGGGAAGCAGGCCACGCCAGCGCGAGTGCGCAGAGCGGAATCGACAGGCTTTGACCAGCTGCTCTGGCGGCACTACGCGGACGTCGGCGCGCTGGGGATCGGCGTGCCATCGGACTGCGGCGGCGGTGAGGGCGGTCTGCTCGAACTGGCCTTGGTGGCCGAGGAAGCAGGCGGGCACCTGGCCCCGATTCCCGTCGCCGAGACCGCGGCCGGGGCCCGATTGCTTGGCCGCTTGGGTGAGAAGGAACTGTTGGGACCGATCCTTCGTGGATCGGTCATCGTGTCACTGGCCACTCACCCCGGCCCGGTATCGCAACAAATGCTCGTCGACGGGGCGATCGCGGACGCGGTGCTGGCCCTCGATGGCGAATCTGTGGTCTACGTGACCCGCCCCGACGGCCTGCCTAAGACTGCACGCCGCAACCTCGGCGGGCTGCCGCTGGCCCCCTGGTATGCCCCGGGCGCCACCACGGTCCTCGCCGAGGGGGACGGGGCGCGTACGGCCTTCGACGCCGCGGTTGACGAGGTGCGTGTGCTGCGCGCCGCGGCGCTGATTGGGTTGGCGTCCGCGGCCGTCGGGATCGGCTCCCGCTATGCGATCGTGCGGGAGGCGTTCGGTCAGCCGATCGGGATGTACCAAGCGGTTGCCCATCCGTTCGCCGACGCCGTCACCGCGCTGGACGGGGCCCAGCTGTTGGTCCGCAAGGCTTGTTGGGCAATGGATTCCGCGCACGACGACGCCCCCGCGCTGGCGGCGATGGCGTTTGTGTTCGCCGCCGAAACGGCCTATCACGCGACGACGCACAGCCTGCATGTCCACGGCGGATATGGGTTTATGGAGGAGTACGACATCCAGCTCTACTACCGCAGAGCCAAGGCGTGGGCGGCGGCGTTCGCCGACCCACGGCGCGAGCTGTTGACCGTCGCTGACCGACGGTTCGGCCCCGTGACGACCGGAGGTCGATGATCCGATGGAATTCGCCGAACCTGAAAACTGGGCCCGAATCCGCCGCGAGGCAGAGGAATTCGTCGCCGAACATGTCACCCGCGACGTAATCGAAAATGAGCGCAGGACCGGTGACGGCGTCGATCGTGCACTGACCCGCAAATTGGGCGAGCGCGGATGGATCGCGTCGGGATGGCCGATCGCCGAGGGCGGCGCCGGACTGGATCCGTTCGAAGCGGCGGCGCTCTGGGACGCGTTGCGCAAGGGGGGAGTGCCTACCGCAGGCCCCGGCACGACGATGCTGCCCGCCAACGCTATTCGCGCGACCGGTTCCGCGGAACTCAAGGCCAGAATCCTGCCGGGGGTGGCGGCCGGGGAGACACTGATCTGTCTGGGGTACACCGAGCCCGCCGGTGGCTCGGATGTGTTCGCCTGTGCAACCCGGTCGCAGCGCGACGGGGCCGAGTGGATCGTCAACGGACAGAAGATCTTCACGACGTTCGCCCATATTGCCGACTATTGCTTCCTGCTCACTCGCTCGCAGCCAGGATCGGCGGGGCCCCGCGGACTGACGATGTTTCTGGTACCCCTGGACTCACCTGGCGTCGAGATCCAGGCGGTGCACACCATGGGGCACGAGCGGACCAATATCGTGTTCTACAACGACGTGCGGGTGGCCGATGCGAACCGGGTCGGCGAAGCACACGGCGGCTTCGCGGTCATGCGGGCCGCGCTGGAGGCTGAGCAGAACGTCGCGCCGGGTTCGCGGACGGCCTGGGTCGCCAAAGACGCTCTCGAGTTCGCCCGCACCCACCGTGGACCGGACGGCGCCGAGCTGATCAACGACGCTCTGGTTCGGGAACGCCTGGCGCGCATGGCGATGGAAGGGGAGGTAGCCGAACTGCTGGACCTACGAGTGGCCTTCCTGGACGCCGAGGGCGACAAACCAGGCCCGGTTTCGGCGTTGTTCGGACCGGAGAGCTACGTGCGGGCGTCTGCCGCGGCGATCGACATCGCGGGCACCGCGGGGATGCTCGACTGGACCGATCCGCAGAGCGCCGTGGACGGCAGCTTGGACGCGCACTACCGCAGTGCTGTCGCGACGACGATCTACGGCGGCTCCAGCGAGGTACTGCGTAGCCTCATCGTGGAGAACCGGCTGGGGTTTCCGCGCAGTAGACCTCGGCGGTGACGCTGCGGCTCGTCGAGACGCCAACGCGCTCAGAGGAAGTCGCTGCCGCCGTCGACGTTGAGGTGGGCACCAGTCATATAGGTGTTTGCGCGTGAGGCGCAAAACGCGATGACGGCGGCAACCTCCTGCGGCAACCCGAGCCGACCCAGGTCCACCGACATGCCGTGGTCGCGGCCGAGCAATCGGAAGGCTCCCGCCGGATCATCCATCTCGATCCCGGCGCGTACGAGCACGGGTCGTGCCCAATCGGTCAGGATCGGGCCTGGTGCGACGGCGTTGACCAGGATGCCTTCGGCGGCCAGGCTGCGGGCGAGGTTCTTCGTCACGCTGAGCAGTCCACTTTTGGCCGCGGTGTAGCTGACCAGTCGCGGCGACTGGTGCTGCACGGACATCGCCGTCACATTCACCACCCGGGCCCACGGAGCGGCGCGCAGCAGCGGCAACGCTGCCCGGACAGTTCGCACCGCTGAGATCACCCCGGAGTCGAACGCAACCTTCCACTCCGCGTCGTCCAGGTCCTCGAAGCGCCCGGCGCCCACCGGCCCGGCGGCATTGACCAGCACATTGAGACCGCCCCATCGCATCCGGACTTCCTCGAAGACCGCATCGACGGCAGGCGCCGAGCGCAGATCCGCGGCCAACGTCAGCACCTCCGGACTGCCGGCGGCCGCTAGCGTCGCGGCGGTCTTCGTCAGCCGGGCCTCGCTCCTGCCGACGATGCCTACCCGCGCGCCCTGCTCTGCAAGGCAGACGGCGGTCGCCAGTCCGATGCCGCGGGTTCCGCCCGCGATCACCGCCGTGGCATCGGCGAATCCCAGGTCCACGACCGCTACTTCGGTGCGAACCGCTGGCCGGCATCGAGACGGATCGCCGAACCGTTGAGCATCTGGTTCTCGACGATGGCCAGCGCCAGCGCCGCATACTCATCGGGCCGGCCCATCCGGCGGGGGAAGGCCGCGTCGCGGGTCAGCTCGGCGGCCATCTCCTCGGGAATTCGCGACGTGATCCCGGTCGCGAACAGGCTCGGTGCGATGGCGGTGACCCGGATGCCGAGACTGCCGAGGTCGCGGGCCATGGTCAGCGTCATCCCTGCGATGCCGGCCTTGGCGGCCGTGTAGGCGACCTGGCCGATCTGGCCCTCGAATGCCGCGATCGAGGAGGTGTTCACGATGACGCCGCGTTCGCCGTCATCGGGCTCGTTGCGATTCATGTGCCAGGCCTGCAACCGGTTCAGATTGAAGGTGGCGATCAGATTGAGCTCGATTACTGACCGGAAGGCGTCCAGGGAGTGGGGCCCGCTCTTGGAGAGCGTGCGCGCCGATACGCCGCCGCCTGCCGTGTTGACTGCGATGTGTAGGGCACCCAGGTCCTCGACGGCCGACGCAAGTGCGGCCTCGACGCCATCGCTGTCCGTCACATCGCACGGGTGAAACGACGCGCCTGCGCCCAGTTCCTTGGCCGTTGCGGCCCCCTCCGATGTGGGTAGATCCAGCACGGCGACTCGTGCACCCTGATCAGCCAGCCGTTCGGCGGTGGCCCGCCCCATGCCCGAGGCGCCTCCGACGACTACCGCGGCGCTGTCTTTGACCTTCACGCGAACTTTCACCCCTGTCTGTCGTGATAACTGATTGTCCTCCTACGAAGTCGCTACTGTACTAGAAGTAGAATGGTCCTCTACTATTCGGCGTACTACGTGTTCGTCGGCTATGACCGGAGGTGTGATGACAGAGCCCGGGCCGGCCGAGCCGATTCAGCGGCTCCTGCCTCAACCGAGCATCAGCAGCGAGCCATTCTGGGCCAGCGGGGCCGACGGCCGTCTGCGGACCGGTGCCAGGACTGCCGCCGTTACCATCACCCGCCGCAGCCGATCTGTCCGGAATGCCGCAGCGCCGGGTTGACGATGACGCCGGTGTCGGGACAGGCGACCGTCGCAGGATTCACCGTGAACCATCAGCAGTGGCTGCCGAACTTTCCCCCGCCCTACGTCGTCGCGGTGGTCGCCCTCGCCGAAGATCCGTCCACCCGGCTGACGACGAACATCGTCGGCTGTGAGCCCGACGACGTCACGATCGGAATGTCTGTGCGCGTCGCGTTCGAGCAGCACGACGACATCTGGATTCCCCTATTCGAGCCGGATTTCGAGGCCGCAGAGGCAGGACCGGTACCAGGCCCTCGCGATCTGACCCGCAGCGTGCGGCCAATGGTGTCCACCAGCAAGTTCGAAGACAGGGTGGCATTGACCGGTGTCGGCAGCTCGACGATCGGGCGCCGCCTCATGGTCGATCCGCTGTCGCTGACAGTGACAGCGTGCCTGCGCGCCGTCGCGGACGCGGGTCTGAACCTGACCGACATCGACGGTCTGGCCACCTATCCCGGCGGACTTGTCGGCGGGATGTCCGAGGGCGGAGTCACTGCTGTGGAGGAGGCGTTGCGCATTCAGCCCACCTGGATCAGCGGTGGGGGCGAAGTCCCCGGGCCCAGCGGCAGCGTCGTATCGGCCATGCTGGCCGTCGCGGCCGGGCTGTGCCGGCACGTGTTGTGCTTCCGGACCGTGTGGGAATCGACCCACACCACCCTCGCCAGGCGGGCGAAGTCCCGCGGCGGGGGAGGTCGGGCGGCGGGAATGTTCGAGTGGCGTGCCCCTTTCGGCGCCATGTCAGCCGCCAACTGGATCGGGGTCAACGCTTCACACTATTTCTGGCGCTACGGCGGCGATCGCGCCTCGACGCTGGCGCCCATCGCCCTGACTGCGCGCGCCAACGCGGCGCGCAATCCGGCCGCGATCTACCGCGACCCCCTCACGCTGGACGACTATCTGTCGGCACGCATGATCAGCTCGCCGTTCGGCCTCTACGACTGCGACGTTCCGTGCGACGGGGCGATTGCGATAGTCGTGTCATCGATTGACACGGCCGTCGACCGCCCGAAACCTCCGGTGTTGGTCGAGGCAGTAGGCACCCAGGTGCTCGATCGGATCTCTTGGGACCAGGACACTCTCACGCACGAACCGCAGGTCTTTGGGCCCGCTGCCCATCTGTGGACCAGGACCAGTCTGCGTCCTTACGATGTCGACGTCACCGAGCTCTACGACGGATTCACGTTCAACGCCGTGTCCTGGCTCGAGGCTCTCGGATTCTGCGGAATCGGGGAAGCGGCCGACTTTTTGGATGGCGGAGCGACGATCGCGCTGGACGGCAAGTTGCCGCTCAACACCCACGGCGGTCAGCTATCGGCCGGACGGACACACGGCTTCGGCTTCCTGGCCGAGGCAATCGCGCAGCTGCGGGGCGAGGCCACCGGCCGTCAAGTGGCGGGCGCCCGGGTCGCAGTCGTGACCACCGGTGGCGGAACCCCCGGGGGAGCCCTACTGCTGCGACGAAGTAACTGATGCGAGAGACCGACCGATGATGTTGGACCTCGATCCGCATCCCAGCCGCTGGCCGTCGAGTCCTGCTTCGGCACTGGTGATCAGGCGGTCAGGCCGCCGCCGCCAGTAACTCTTGAAACGATTTCTGCATGCAGTCGGCGTAGGTGGCGGGGTCCGGCAGCGCATTGCGATCGGCGGTCACCCCGATCGAGAACGTACCGTTGTAGCTCGCCACCACGTGAAAGAGGTTCATCCCGCCGACCAGCGCCGCGAGACCGGTGACCCTCAGGAGCTGGGCGCCGTGGAAGAAGACCGGCACGGTCGGCCCCGGCACATTGCTCACGATCGTGTTGGCGATCGTGGGGCCGGAGAACGGGAGCACGCCGGCAGCCTTCACCGTCATCCCGAGCAACGCGGTGGGCAGCAGTCCGGCCATCTCCAACAGCCTGCTGTGGCTCGACGTACTAGACGCATCGCGAGCCACAGCAGTCGCTTCGGCGACCGAGGTGAGCCGTTCGAGCGGGTCAGCTATGGTCGTCCCGAGCTGCTGCAGCCTGCTCGACCATCTGTTCCCGCCACTACCCTTGTCCGCCTCCTCGCGCAGCGAAACCGGGCAGCCCGCAACAACACTCTGGTCGGGCAGCTCACCGTGACCACTGAGATATTCACGAAGCGCGCCCCCGACGTAGGCCAGCGCGACATCGTTGATCGTCGACCCCGGCACGCTAGCCTTGATCCGCTTGATATCGACCAGATCATGGAAGCGGGCCTCGAAGACGCGGTGCGGTGAGACCGCATCGTTGAATCGGGTCTGGGGTGCAAACGGGGACTCGGCGCGCCCCGCGACAGTGGACGCGAGACCGCCGACCAGCTTGCCCGGCAGCCCGGCCAATTGTCGGACTATCTTCACCGCGTTCGGAACAATTATCTTGCCCGCCCGCAGCGGGTACAACGCACCGTTGATCGCTGTCTGCGAGAGCAGGCTTGCTGTCGACGGCAGCGCGGCCGGTCGCCAGGGACCCTCGGGTGGAGCGGGACGCGGGCCATCGGCGGCAAGGTCGTGCATGGCGGCCATCACCTCGACACTTTCCATGCCGTCCACCGCACAGTGATGCAGCTTCAGCAAAAGGGCGAAGGCGCCCTTGGGTACTCCCGCCACGGAGTCCAGTCCTTCGATGACCGTGATCTCCCACGGCGGACGACGGAGGTCGAGCTGCCGCGCGTGGATCCGCGCGACCTGGATGCACAGCTGGCGCCAGTCACCGGGTTCGGGCAACGCGATGTGGCGGACGTGGTACTCCAGGTCGAAGTCCGGGTCGTCTACCCAGTACGGCATATGCAGAGCGCCGGGCAGCTCAGTGAGCCGGCGCCGGAAGGTGGGCGCGAGATGCAGCCGGGCGTCGAGCTCCTCCAGAATGCCTTTGAAGGTCACTTTGCCGCCGGGGGCGGTCGACGGGTCATAGATGAGCAACATCTGAATGTGCATGGGCGTTTCCGGGCGCTCGACGCGCAACATGAGATCGTCGGTCCAGCTCAACTGCTGCACGAGTGCCCCCTCTTCATCGCCCCGGCACTGCGGCGACCGCGGCAAACCGCACATACCGAGACCGCCTGGATGAGGCCGTTGCTACCGACCACTTCGCCGACACGCGTTCTGCCAGTCTCACGCTGGTCCTCCGACGACGGGGAACCCGAGAGGATCTGTGCAGCCAATGTGCGATAACTATATGCGCTCCACAGTAGAACAGTACCCTCGCATTCGGCATATTATGCCTACGGCAGATGCACCCGAAGGTTCTCGTCGAGAGCATGCGGATGTCGCGGCGTTCGGGAGCGATTTGGTAATGGACTGGTTTGACCGCAGGGTCGTCGAATACGTCGTGCTATGGGCTCCGTACGGCCCGTTGCACGATGAGGATGTCTTTCCTGAGTTTGGTATGGGCGTTCGACAACTACGCACACGATTCGACGTCATCGTCGCCAGGCTGACAGATCGGGCGGCGGAACTTGATGAGCTGGATCGCGCACTGGTAGCCCAGGCAGGTGAGCTGTCTCGTTCTAAATGGACCGCGAGAACCGCCAACGCGACCTTTCACGTCGATGGCGGCATCGACTCGACCAAATCGCCACTGCCGATGCCTGAGTACTGACTTGCTGCGCCCCGATCCGAAAGCCACCGCCGAGGCGAGGACTTGCCCTCTGCGACAAACGAATCCGTTCGCGGACACGGTCCGTCGTCGCCAACTAGAAAACGAGGGAAACTATGCGCAGAGTGATCCAATTCTCCACTGGCAACGTGGGGCGGCATTCGTTGCGAGCAATCATCGGTAGGCCAGATCTCGAACTGGTCGGTGTACATGCCGCTAGTTCCGCGAAGATCGGTCGGGATGCAGCTGAGCTCTGCGGGCTGGACCGACCGACGGGCATCATCGCCACCGACGATGTCGACGCCCTGGTAGACCTCGGCGCCGACTGCGTGGTCTATACATCTCAAGGCGAGACTCGGCCGATGGAGGCGATCGACCAGATGGCCAAGTTTCTGGCGGCGGGCACCAACGTCGTCGGAACCTCAATGGTCTGGCTAGTCGCCCCTCACCACGCCGACGACTGGTTGCGGGTGCCGTTGGAACGCGCCTGTGAGGTCGGCAACACCTCCCTCTACGTCAACGGAATCGACCCGGGCTTCTCTGGCGATACATTGGTGCATTCTGCAGTCAGCCTGAGCACCCGCGTCTCTTCGATCACCGTGCAGGAGATATTCGACTACGGAAACTATGATGACGCCGAGTTCACAGGGGCCGGAATGGGTTTCGGAATGACTGCGGACGACGACACGCCGATGCTATTCCTGCCCGGGGTCGTTGTGTCGATGTGGGGTGGTCAGGTGCGGGGTCTGGCGGACAACCTCGACATCGAACTCGACGAAGTGCGCCAGCGCGCCGAACGCTGGTTCACGCCGGAACGCATTGACTGCACAATGATGACGGTGGAGCCGGGACAGATGGCCGCGGTTCGGTTTGCCGCCGAGGGCGTCCGCG
>JAVXWV010000772.1:0-2828 GCA_032230775.1 Mycobacterium sp.
CTCCGATTGATTGACATATCATGTAAATTTACTACGGTGGCGCTTATGACCGGGACAGACTCAAGTTCCTCCCAAGGATCCTCCGGATCGCCGCACCTTGATTACGAAGCGCTTTACCGTGGCGAAAGCCCGGGCGAAGGCATGCCGCCGATGACCACACCACCATGGGATACCAAGGCGCCCAACGAGAATGTCATCGGGTGGCAGACCGGCGGCTGGGTCCACGGCGACGTTCTCGACGTCGGCTGCGGGCTCGGCGACAACGCCGTCTACCTGGCCAAGAACGGGTACACGGTGACCGGGTTGGACATCTCGCCCACTGCGCTGATCACCGCCGAGCAACGGGCCAACGACGCCGGAGTCGACGTGACGTTCGCGGTGGCCGACTCCACCAAGCTCGACGGCTACACCGACGCATTCGACACCGTGATCGACAGCGGCTTGTTCCACAGCCTCAATGACGACGGCAGACGTAGTTACGCCGCTGCGGTGCACCGGGCCACGCGGCCCGGCGCCACCCTGCTGCTCAGCTGCTTCTCCGACGCCAACCTGGTGGGCCAGGGGTGGCCGCGACCGGCGGTTTCCGAAGAGACGCTGCGCGACGTTCTCGGCCACGCCGGCTGGGACATCGTGTCGCTGGAGGCCGCCACGGTGCGCGGCGCACTGGACGGCGGCCCGCAGGCCGAAATGGCGTTCTGGTATCTGCGTGCGCAACGGCGCTAAGTGACCTGAACCTCAGCTGGCGCTGAGTATGCGCGTCTCCGTCCAATCGACCATCAGCTTGCGTTGACGGAAGTACCAAGTCCCGTCCTGCTTGACGAAAGTGTCGAGGTAGCGAATCGCGGCGACCATGAGACTGCGCACCGACCCGTCGACCGCAACGTGGTGGGCCATGCAGTAGGCCACTCCCGAGGCGCTGTCGCCGTCGAGCACCGTCGTGCTCTGGCCATTGAAGTGCATGGTGGCCGCGTAAATGTTCAGTTGGTCGAACACCGGAGCAAGCGCGGCACGTCCCCGAAGATGCTGAGTGGGTGTGGGATTGCTGCTGTCCATATACACCAGAAATTCCGTGTCCTCGGAGAACAGCGCCATTTGGCCGGCAGCGTCTCGCCGATCAGCACAGTAGGCGTAGGCGTCGACCAGTTCTCTGATCGCCAACCTGTCGGCCACCTCAGGGAGCGAGAGATCCGCATGGCTGCTACGTCGGAGATTCTCAGGCGTCATCCTTCTCCTACTTCGTTCCAGAACGGCTCGCCAAGGTCTAATTTCGAAGCTCATCGGGTCGTCAGCCGCCGGCGATGATTCAAGGAGCCGTCGAACCGCCGTGCGGGTTCCGTAGGGGCCGCACGTGTCAATCAGGGATGTTAGGAGCACTCGGCGAGAACCAACGTATCGGACGGCACAGACATAGTACGGTGGATGTTACGTGATAAATCATTCAATATAGGACGAAACGGGCCACGTGACGCCGAACTCAGTCGCCGCCAGGGTTGAGCGCCAAGCGGACGCCGGAATGGGGAGGATCGGGTGGCTGACCGATGGATGCTTCGCGGCGCGGAGTACACAAACTGCAACTGCGCGTGGGGCTGCCCGTGCCAATTCGGTGCGAAATCAACCTATGGGCATTGCGAGACGGTGATGTGCGGCAACATCGAGGAAGGAAACTTCAACGACACCAGCCTCAACGGCCTGAACTGGGCGATGCTCATGCAGTGGCCGGGTGAGGTCGCCGAGGGCAACGGCACGCAGCAGGCCATCATCGACGAACGAGCGGATCCGGCTCAGCGAGAAGCACTGCGGAAGATCCTGCATGGCGAGTCGACTGCCCCCGGAGGGACGCACTACTTCGTCTACAACAGCACGATGTCGACCGTGCTGGACACGCTGTACGCACCCATCGAGCTGTCGATCGATGTCGACGCGCGAATGGCCAGCCTCATGATCGAAGGGCTAATCGAGTCACGCGGGACGCCGATCATCAATCCGTACAGCGGCAAGCCGGCCAGGACACGCATCAACATGCCGGAGGGGCCCCACTACATCTATGCCGAGATGGGCAACGGCAACACCACGGCCCGGGCAGGAATCAACCTTGAGTTCGACGACAGCTACGGCCAATTCAACGTCCTCCACATGAACCAGGATGGACTCATCCATTGACCACGTCTGCGGTCTGGCACCACCGAGACCGTCTGGCCGTACTGGCCGGTCTGGGCGGCATCACAGTCGCCGCCTGGGTATACATCCTGATGTCCGCGCGCCGCATGGCGAGCGAGTCAGCAGGCTTGAGCGGTCCTTCGATGGCGCCGATGATGCACGCCATGACCGGAGTGCAGCCGTGGACGGCAACCGAGTTCGGCCTGAGACTGGCGATGTGGGCCGCCATGATGGTCGCGATGATGGTTCCCACCGCGGTACCAATGACCCTGCTTTACGCGGCCGTTGCCCGGAAGGCCGCCGCCCAGCACAACCCGCTGGCCCCGACGTTCGTCTTCGTCGCCGGCTACATCGCGATGTGGACGATCTTCAGCCTCGTGGCCACCTTCGCCCAGCACGCACTTGATCAGGCCGCGCTGCTGTCGCCGATGATGTCGTCCAACAGCGCCGTATTCGGAGCGGCGCTGCTGATCGCGGCCGGGGTCTACCAGCTCACCCCGTTGAAGAATGCCTGCCTTAGGAACTGCCGGGCCCCGGCTCACTTCCTGTCCCGAAACTGGCGCACCGGCAACCTCGGCGCCTTCCGCATGGGACTGACGCTTGGCGCCTATTGTGTGGGCTGCTGCTGGATCCTGATGGGATTGCTGTTCGTCGGCGGCGTGATGAACCTG
>JAVXWV010000437.1:0-4546 GCA_032230775.1 Mycobacterium sp.
ACAAGGACGCGGTCGTGCTGCTGCCGGACTTTCCGGTACCCGACCTGCAACGCGAACTCGAGGATGTGGGCTTCCACCAATTCTTCGAGACGACGGACTCGGTCAAACACCGCGTCAGCGGGCCCAAGGGCGATCTCGATGTGATGATCATCGCGCTGCGCGCTCCGGCCGACGGTCCGATCGGCGACTCCGGTCTGGTGGTCGACGACGGAGAAACCGTGTGCTTCAACATGAATGACGCGCGTCCCGTCGACTTAGAGGTCCTCGACTCAGACTTCGGCCCTGTCGACGTGCACATGCTGCAGTACTCGGGCGCGATCTGGTACCCGATGGTCTACGACATGCCTGCGCGGGCGAAAGAGGCGTTCGGCACCCAGAAGCGGCAGCGCCAGATGGATCGCTGCCGCCAGTACATCGCTCAGGTCGGCGCGACGTGGGTGGTGCCGTCGGCAGGGCCGCCGTGTTTCCTGGACCCCGAGCTGCGCGATCTCAACGACGACCACGGCGACCCTGCCAACATCTTCCCGGACCAGGCGGTGTTCCTGGACCAGATGCGAGCCCACGGCCATGACCGTGGTCTGCTGATGATTCCCGGATCGACGGCGGATTTCACTGGGCCACAGTTGAACTCACTGACCCATCCGCTGCCCGACGACGAAGTACGGGCCGTCTTCACCACAGGCAAGGCTGCCTACATCGCCGACTACGCCGAACGGATGGCACCAACACTGGCCGCCGAGAAGGCCAGTTGGGCATCGGCGGCCGGCGAACCATTGCTTGACCCGCTGCGGGGGGTACTCGAGCCGATCATGCTGCAGAGTGACCAGATCTGCGACGGCATCGGGTATCCGGTGGAACTGCGCCTCGGCGCCGAGACCGTAGTTCTCGACTTTCCGAAACGCATAGTGCGCCAGCCCATTCCGGATGAGAAGTTCCGCTACGGATTCGCGATCGCGCCGGAGTTGGTGCGCACCGTGCTGCGGGACAACGAGCCGGACTGGGTCAACACGATCTTCCTCTCCACCCGCTTTTCGGCTTGGCGGGTCGGCGGCTACAACGAGTACCTGTACACGTTCTTCAAATGCCTCACCGATGAGCGCATCGCCTACGCAGACGGCTGGTTCGCCGAAACGCACGACGACACCGCGTCGATTACCTTGGACGGCTGGGAGATTCAGCGTCGCTGCCCGCACCTGAAGGCTGACCTTTCGAGGTTCGGCGTGGTGGAGGGCACCACATTGACATGCAATCTGCACGGCTGGGAGTGGAACCTTCAGACCGGCCGCTGCCTGACCGCCAAGGGCCACGAGCTTCGGCGCGCACGCGAGGAGCACAAACCAACGGATGCGCGCGCATGATGACGCCGCGCCAGTACTACGACGACGGCCTGATCCAGCTGGATCGTGAAGCGATCACGTTGCGGCGCTATCACTTCCCGTCCGGGACGTCCAAGATCATCCCGCTACGCTCGATCCGGGGCTACAAAGCCGAATCCCTCGGGCTGTTCACGGAGCGATTCCGTATCTGGGGCAGCACGGACCCGCGCCGGTGGATGCCGTTGGACGTGTGGCGCCCCATCAAGTCAACGCTGGTGACACTCGACGTCGAAGGTGCGCGGCCCAGTCCCGCATTCACGCCGCAGCGCCCGAAGGAATTTCTGGCCATGCTCGACGAGCTGCTGGCGCCCTAGCCTTTCGGCTCCAGCACTTCCGTCCCGACGAAGGGCACCAACGCCTCCGGAACGCGGACGCTGCCGTCGGGCTGCTGATGATTCTCCAGAATCGCGACAAGCCAGCGCGTGGTGCCCAGCGTCCCGTTGAGCGTCGCCGCGGTCTGCGGCTTGCCGTTGTCGTCGCGGTAGCGCACGGACAGCCGCCTGGCCTGGAACGTCGTGCAGTTCGACGTCGACGTGAGCTCACGATAGGTCTGCTGTGTCGGGACCCACGCCTCGCAATCGAACTTGCGAGCCGCAGATGATCCCAAATCTCCTGCAGCGACGTCGATTACGCGGTAGGGCACGTCGATCTGCGCCAGCATCTGGCGTTGCCAGCCGAGCAGCCGTTCGTGCTCGGCCTCGGCGTCGTCCGGCTTGCAGTAGACGAAACCCTCGACCTTGTCGAATTGGTGCACGCGGATGATGCCTCTGGTGTCCTTGCCGTAGCTGCCAGCTTCGCGGCGGAAGCACGACGACCAGCCCGCGTACCGGCGCGGGCCGTCGGACAGGTCGATGATCTCGTCCGCGTGGTATCCGGCCAGCGGCACTTCGGAGGTTCCGACGAGGTATAGGTCGTCGGCCTCGACGCGGTAGACCTCGTCGGCGTGCGCACCGAGGAAGCCGGTGCCAGCCATCACCTCCGGCCGAACCAGCACCGGCGGGATGACGAGGGTGAAACCGTTGTCGGTCGCCAGGCGCACGGCAAGCTGCAGCAGGCCGAGCTGCAGCAGCGCCCCCGCGCCGGTGAGGAAGTAGAACCGCGAGCCCGACACCTTCGCGCCGCGCTCCATGTCGATCATGCCGAGCGACTCCCCGAGTTCCAGGTGATCCTTCGGGTTCTCGATGGCACGCGGTTCGCCGACGGTGTCGAGCACCGCGAAGTCGTCCTCGCCGCCGGAGGGGACACCGTCGATGATCACGTTGGAGATCGCCATATGCGCTGCGGTGAAAGCCTTTTCGGCCTCGCCCTGCTCGGACTCGGCGGCCTTGACCTTGTCGGCGAACGCCTTGGCTTGTTCCAGCAGGAGCGGCCGCTCGTCGGGCGATGCCTTGCCCACCTGCTTGCTGACGGCTTTCTGCTCGGCGCGCAGGTTGTCGGCGGCAGACACCGCGGCCCGTCGCGCAGTGTCGGTCTCCAGCAGCGCATCGACTAACCCCGGGTCTTCGCCACGGGCACGCTGCGATGCGCGCACCGCGTCCGGGTTTTCGCGCACTAGCTTGAGGTCGATCACGCCGCAACCCTACTTTTGGTCGCGCAGTCCGAGGTGTTGAGGTCGAAGTCGACGTGAATTTGCACGGCTGGCGACCACTTCCTGATTTCTGCACCAGGGTCGTGATTCTGATTAACGACCCAGGTGCAGAAATGGCCGGACTAGATCGGCCGCGGCCGCATCGGCCCCGGTCAGGCACAACCTCATAACGTTACAACTGCAACTCTTGTCACAGCGCCTGACACGCCTGTCACAATGGAGCGGATGTTGGAGGCACCTGAGCGCGAGCAGTTGCTCGCCGACTCGCACAAGGGCGAGGGCGCACAGCGGGTGGCGTGGTGGCAGAGTCTGCAGGCCGCGTCGACGCGCCGCGCGCTTTTGTTGACCGCGCTGGGTGGCCTGCTCATCGCCGGGTTCATCACGGCGATGCCCGGCAAGGACGGCTCCAACGGGCTGACCGCCAACTCGATCTCGCTCGGCCCTCGCGGCAACGACACGTTCGACCACGCCAAGAGCGGCGACTGCCTGAACTGGCCGGACCGCACTCCGGATGCCGCCGCGATCGTCGAGTGCAAGGACGACCACCGCTTCGAGGTTGCCGAGTCGATCGACATGCGCACCTTCCCGGGCAGCGAGTACGGGCCGGGCGCCGCGCCACCGTCCGCGGCCCGCATCCAGCAGATCAGCCAGGAGCAGTGCTCGACCGCCGTCAAGCAGTACCTCGGCGGCCGATTCGACCCCAACAGCCGCTTCACCATCAGCATGCTGTGGTCGGGTGACAAGGCGTGGCGGCAGTCGGGTGAGCGGCGCATGCTGTGCGGTTTGCAGCTGCCAGGGCCGAACAACCAGCAGCAGACGTTCAAGGGCAAGGTCGCAGACGTCGACCAGTCGAAGGTCTGGTCCGCAGGCACCTGCCTAGGCATCGACCCATCCACCAACCAGCCCACGGACATCCCGGTCGACTGCGCGGCTCCGCACGCGATGGAAGTCACCGGCGCGGTCAACCTGGCGGAGAAGTTCCCGACCGATCTGCCACCGGAGCCGGATCAGGACAGCTTCATCAAGGACGCGTGCACTCGGATGACGGACGCCTACCTGGCGCCGACCCAGCTGCGCAGCACCACGCTGACGCTGATCTACAGCACCATTTCACTGCCGAGCTGGTCGGCGGGCAGCCATCAGGTGTCGTGCAGCATCGGCGCGACTCTGGGCAACGGCGGCTGGTCGACGCTGCTCAACGGCGCCAAGGATGCGCTGATGATCAACGGTCAGCCGCCGATCGCGCCACCGGACATCCCCGAGGACCGGCTGAACCTGCCGCCGATCCCGGTGATCGAGCCGCAGATGCCGGACACCTCCTCGCAGTCCGGCGGTTCCCAGAGCACCGACCCGGGTCAGCAGACTCAGCACATGCCCGGGCAGCATTCGACGGCCGCGACGGGGACGACGGGGACCTCGGCGGCGCCGACGCCCGCGCCTCCTCAAGGGGGTAACACGTTCCTCAACGGGCCACCACCGCCGCCAGGGGCGCCGCAGGATGGGCCGCCGCCGCCAGACGGTGCCCCGCTGGGTCCCGGCGCGCCTCCCGGCCCTGCTCCCCCTGCGCCCGACGCCGGGCCCG
>JAVXWV010000789.1:0-2971 GCA_032230775.1 Mycobacterium sp.
GTGCGGTCATCGACGACGACGACGAGCGCCCGGCCCACCAACTCCCCTGGCTGTTCCATGAGTGCAACCGTATATCTGGGCAGGGACAGCGGCGCGGCCACTCTCAGTGTGGTCGTGCCGGAGGTCAGGGTCACTGCTGTGCCTTGCCAAGGGTGACCTGCACGGTCTGCGGCTTACCCGAGGTATCCAGATACGTCAGCGTCACCTTCTCGCCAGGGGCCTTGGACCGAACCGCGGCCACCAGTGCATCCGCGCTGCCGATCACCCGGTCATCCACCGTGGTCACCACGACACCGCTCGGCAGTCCGGCGGCCGCCGCGGCGCCGCCGCCGGTGACCTCGACGATCTTCGCGCCGTCGACGCCGGAGTCGTTGCCGACCTGGACGCCGAGCGAGGCATGCGACGCGCTGCCGTTCTGAATGAGCTCGTCGGCGATCCGCTTGGCCTGATCGACGGGGATCGCGAAGCCCAGCCCGATGGACCCGCTCTGTGCCGCAGGACCCGCGTCGCCGCCCAGTGTCGCGATGGCCGAGTTCACTCCCACCAATTCGCCGCTCATGTTGACCAGCGCGCCGCCCGAGTTGCCCGGGTTGATCGCCGCGTCGGTCTGAATGGCGTCGAGCACGGTGTTCTGGTTCTGCGCGTCGCCGCCCGCGGCAACCGGCCGGTTCAGCGCACTGATGATGCCCGTGGTCACGGTGCCCTCTAGACCCAGCGGTGAGCCGACGGCCACCACATCCTGGCCCACCCGCAGGTTGCCGGAGGAGCCCACCGTGATCGGGGTCAAGCCCGATGCGCCCTGCGCGCGGACCACTGCGATGTCGCTACTGGGGTCGGTACCGACGACGGTGAAGGTCGTTGTGCGGCCGTCGGCGAATGTCACCTTCGTCTGGGCGCCGCCCGGTCCGCCGGGTGAGTCCTTGGACGCCGCCACGACGTGGTTGTTCGTCAAGATCAGGCCGTCGGAGGACAGGATGATTCCGGAGCCCTCTTCGGACTGCTTGCCGAGGTCGACCTCCAACTTGACCACGCTGGGCACCACCTTGGCCGCGACCTGCTCGACGCTGCCCGCAGGCAGGCTGGCGGCGGGCACACTGGGCGCCAAACCGGTCACGCTCGAACTGGCCGAAGGCCGGTCCGACTGCGCGAGTAAAGCGACTCCACCGCCGATCCCTGCCGAGACGATCGCCACTGCGACGGCGCCGGCAGTCAAAGCACCTGCGCGGGAACGCCTTTGAGGCATCGGCGGGACCGGCATGCCCGGCTGGGGAGCGCCGCGGTACGGATCGTAGGGCGCGCGGAACGCCTGTGTCTGCTGCTGGGTCGCGTAGCGCCAGTCGTATTGCTGATGCGGCTGCTGCTGGTACGGACCCGGCCGCTGCGCGCCCGGGTATCCGGGCGCCGCCTGCTGCTGATGGCCGCCGGGTCGCGGGCCCGGCTGCGGTGGTGGCGGCGGCGAGTACCTCGGGTAGTTCGTCATGTCGCTGCGATGCTCTTCCTGGAGTAGGTTCCGACATCTGTAACAACGGCGGATGCAAGCTCAGGGTGCCCACCTGGGCTGAGAATCCACTTAGAGAACTTTCGCGACATCCCCAGACTTCCTCCCCTTTGACCGAACGCCCCAATCAAGCATTGTCAGCGCTGACCACCGGCTGGTCTATTCCGGCCGGGCGTGTCGTCGGAATCGGCCGGCCGGGCAGCACGACGTGCATCGACGTACCGGGTGGTTGCCCGCCGGGGACGGCTTCCTCGACACGTAGCGTTCCACCGTGTTTGACCACAACCTGTTTGACGATCGCTAAGCCCAGGCCCGAACCGGGCATGGCGCGCGCGTACGTCGAACGGAAGAACCGCTCGAACACCAATCGCCGTTCCTCGGGCGGAATGCCAGGACCGCGGTCGGACACCACCAGCTCGGCATGCGACGGGTCGACCTGGGTCAATCGGACACCGACCCGCCCGCCGGGCGGGCTCCATTTCGCCGCGTTGTCGAGCAGGTTGAGCACCGCACGCGCCAACCCGCCGCCGTCCCCGTACACCTGCCATCCGGTGACTAAGACATCAAACTCAATGTCGTTGCGGCGCCTGCGAACTCGCTCCAGAGAGCGGTCCACCACCTCGGACATGTCGACAGGTTCATGGATGATCCCGCCTGCCTCGTCGCGGGTCAGATCCACCAGATCGCCCACCAGCGTGGACAATTCCTCGATCTGCGCGATCACGTCGGCCCGTAGCTCGGCGAGATCGTCCTCGGGCAGCCGCGGTGCACCAGGCGCCATCGACGCCATCAGCAGCTCGACGTTGGTGCGCAGCGACGTCAACGGCGTGCGCAATTCGTGGCCCGCGTCGGTGACCAGCCGCGCCTGCCGTTCACGCGATTCCGCCAGCGCACGCAACATCATGTTGAAAGCCTCAGTGAGACGGGCGAGTTCGTCGCTTCCCATCACAGGGATGGGTCTCAGGTCGTCCGTGCGCGCGACCCGTTCGGCCGCTTCGGTGAGTCGTGCCACCGGCCGCAGGCCCGCGCGCGCGACCGCACCGCCGGCGATCGCGGCCACCGCGACACCGAGCCCGCCGACGATGAGCAGCACGGTGCCAAGTCGCTTGAGCACCTGACCCGTCGGCGCGAGGCTCTTGGAGATCAGCAGCGAGCTGCCGTTGGTGAGGTGCACGGCCAGCACCCGCTGGTGGTTGGCGGTGCGCAGCGACATCAGCAACTCGCCCTGCACCACATTCTTTTCCGGCTCGCCAAGCGGCAGCGTCTGCCCCTCCTGGTTGGCGGTGTAGATGGACCGGCCGGGATTGACGAGCATCGCGTTGACGTCCGAATACGCGGTGCCCTCTATGGCCTTGCCGGGATCGGCGGCCAGCGACCCGCTCTCGATGAGCAACCGGGCCCGGCTGTGCAACTGGTTGTCGATGTCGTCATAGAGCGCCCGCGACACAACCGCATAGACCGCGACGGCCATCA
>JAVXWV010000532.1:0-5881 GCA_032230775.1 Mycobacterium sp.
GATGGACTTGGCGCGCTTCCATGCGGGCGTGTCGTTCCGGTCTCCTCCAGATCGCTCGCCGGGCTTGGAACCGACGATCGCTTCGGCGATGCGCCACAGACCCAGCGCGACCAGTCCGACCGCGACGACCCACAACATCAGGGCACCGCCGGTCTGCTTGGCGAGTGTCGTCAGGGCGCCGGATTGGTCAGCATTGCCGCCGGCGCCGAAGGCGATTCGCAGGATGATGTACGCGACGAGGAGATGCAATACACCGCTGACGGCGAAGCCGGCGCGGGCCGCGTACTCGAAGGCGTCACTGTCGGTCGCTCTGTCGGCGAGGCCTTGGGCTGGTTTATCGACCATGACCCCGTATACCCGTTTTTGACGGTTGCGCAACCGTGCGGGTGGCGATTAGTGGATGAATTCGCGACTGGGGATAACCGCGGGCTCTGATCGTTGAGTTGTCGGCGCCGGTTCGCATGGTGGCGTCATGACGACGTTGACCCGTGCCGAGATCGGCGCACTCGGTGAACAATTGGCCGTTGACCATCTGACCTCGCTCGGCCTTCGCGTGTTGACGCGCAATTGGCGGTGCCGATACGGCGAGCTGGACGTGATCGCGGCCGATGACGCGGCTCGCGCTGTGGTGTTCGTTGAGGTGAAGACCCGCACCAGCGACCAGTTCGGCGGCGTGTCCCAGGCCGTGACACCCAACAAGGTCCGCCGATTGCGACGGCTCGCCGGGCTGTGGCTCGCGGCCCAGCACGGCAGCTGGGCGGCGGTGCGCATCGACGTGATCGGCGTGCGCATCGGCCGTGCCCGGACGCCGGAGATCACGCATTTGCAAGGTGTCGGCTGATGGCGCTCGGAAGAGCCTTCTCGGTGGCCGTTCGGGGTCTCGACGGCGAGATCGTGGAGATCGAGGCCGACATCACTTCCGGGCTACCCGGCGTGCATCTCGTCGGGCTGCCCGACGCCGCTCTGCAGGAGTCGCGCGACCGGGTACGTGCGGCCATCACCAACTGTGGCAACAGCTGGCCGATGGCGCGGCTGACGCTGGCGCTCTCGCCGGCGACGCTGCCGAAGATGGGCTCGGTCTACGATCTGGCACTCGCATCTGCGGTGCTGTCGGCCAGCGGCAAGAAATCGTGGGAGCGACTCGAAAAGACAGTGCTGCTCGGGGAATTGGCGCTCGACGGCCGAGTCCGCCCAGTCAAGGGGGTGTTGCCAGCCGTGCTGGCCGCCAAGCGGGAAGGCTGGCCGGCCGTGGTCGTCCCCGTCGAGAACCTCGCCGAAGCCAGCCTGGTCGATGGTGTCGAGGTGTGGGGCGTACGCACGTTGGGACAATTGCACAAGTGGTTGACGGGGGCGGCCAAACTCGAGGACCGGATCGACGCTCCGTCGTCGGCGCCTGCGCCCGCAATCGACCTCGCCGACGTGGTAGGCCAATCGCACGCCCGGTTCGCAGTTGAAGTTGCAGCAGCCGGCGCCCATCACCTGATGATGACCGGTCCGCCAGGTGTGGGTAAAACGATGCTGGCGCAACGCCTTCCGGGGCTGCTGCCGCCGTTGTCGGAAGGCGAATCGCTGGAGGTGACGGCGATCCACTCGGTGGCGGGCCTGTTGTCGGGTGACACGCCGCTGATCACCCGGCCGCCGTTCGTCGCGCCCCATCACACATCAAGCGTTGCGGCTTTGGTCGGTGGTGGCTCGGGGCTGGCCCGACCGGGTGCGGTCAGTCGAGCGCATCGCGGCGTGTTGTTCCTCGACGAGTGTGCGGAGATCGGGGTCAGCGCGATGGAGGCACTGCGAACTCCCTTGGAGGAGGGCGAGATTAGGCTCGCCCGCCGTGACGGCGTCGCGCGCTACCCTGCACGCTTCCAGTTGGTGTTGGCAGCCAATCCCTGCCCGTGTGCGCCGACGGATCCGAAAGATTGCATCTGCGCGTCGATGGCCAAGCGGCGATACCTCGGCAAGCTTTCGGGGCCGCTGCTGGATCGGGTCGACCTGCGCATCGAGATGCACACGGCGCGAGCGGGTGCGTTCGCCGTCGACGACGGCGAGTCGACGGCCGCCGTTCGCGAACGGGTTGCGGTCGCGCGGGCGGTCGCCGAAGAACGTTGGCGGCCACATGGCATCCGCACCAATGCCGAGGTCAGTGGTGCGCTGCTGCGGCGCAAGTTTCGGCTGGACGCCGCCGCGATGAAACCGTTGCGAACGGCTATGGACCGTGGCGTGCTCAGCATCCGAGGAGCCGATCGGACATTGCGAGTCGCGTGGACGTTGGCCGATCTCGCCGGGCGCACAGCACCCGGAGTCGAGCAGGTCGGCACCGCGCTGAGTTTCCGCCAGAGCGGGGGTGCGGGATGACCGATCCCGTCATGCATGCGTTTGCCTATCTGTCGCGAGTCGCCGAACCGCCCTGCCCGCAACTCGCAGCGCTGGTGACGCGGGTGGGAGCCGTAGAAGCCGCCGACAGGGTGAAGCGACGCGCGCTCGACGATCAACTGATGGGTGTCACCGAGGCACGTCATGGGATCGACTGTGCCGCAGAAGATCTGGCGATCCTGGCGCGTTTGGGTGGACGTCTGGTGACATCCGCCGACGACGAATGGCCGCTGCTGACGTTCACCGCCTTCGCGGGAGTCGACACGAAGCGGCGGCCGGAAGCGCATCCACCGCTGGCGTTGTGGGTGATCGGCCCGGCCCGACTTGACGAGGTGCCCGAACGCGCAGCAGCGATCGTCGGAACGCGAGCTGCCACCGTGTACGGCGAGCATGTCGCCGGCGAGCTGGCCGCCGGGTTGGCGGAGCGGGATGCGGCCGTGGTGTCCGGCGGCGCATACGGCATCGACGGAGCGGCGCATCGGGGCGCGCTGGCGGCCGACGGGTTCACCGTCGCCGTGCTGGCCGGCGGCGTCGATGTTCCCTACCCGAGCGGTCATGCCGCCCTGTTCGATCGGATCGCTGAGCAAGGCCTACTCGTCACCGAGTACCCGCCTGGTCTTCGGCCACAGCGGCACCGATTTCTGACCCGCAACCGACTCGTCGCCGCACTGTCGGGAGCCACCGTTGTCGTCGAGGCCGGTGCCCGCAGCGGCGCGGCCAACACCGCGGCGTGGGCAGCGGCGCTGGGTCGCGGGGTCTGCGCGGTGCCCGGTCCGGTCACCTCGTCGGCGTCGGTCGGGTGCCATGTGCTGCTGCGGGCGGGCGCGACGGTCGTCACCCGCGCCGAGGAGGTCGTTGAACTGATCGGGCGTGTGGGCGAGCTGGCTACCGACGAAGAACGCCCGGCGAGCCTGCTGGACGATCTCGCTGAAAACGAACAGCGGGTCTACGACGCGCTTCCGGCTCGCGGTGCGCGCACGGCTGACGAGATCGCGGTCGCTTCCGGTTTGCCACCGACGCAGGTGCTTGGTCCGCTGTCGATGCTGGAGATCGCGGGTCTGGTCGTCCGCCAAGGTGGGCGCTGGAAATTGGCTCTCCGGTAGGTTGGCGCCACGCGCAGCGCGACGAGTGGCCAGCGTGCTGGCACGGTAGCCCGCCACCGCCTCGGCCACGCTCGTATCCTCGATGAGGCCGGCTAACGAAAGCCGTCGGCTCCCAATATTGGAGGAACAGTGGCAGGACGTCCGTTGAACACGTTCGAAGTGGTGCGCACTGAGCAATTGTCGCCGCACCTCATCCGCGTCGTCCTGGGAGGCAACGGCTTCGACACGTTCGTCCCCAACGAGTCCACCGACTCCTACGTGAAGATCGTGTTCGTCGACGACAGCGTCGACGTTGGCGCGCTGCCGCAGCCACTCACGCTGGACAGCTTCAAGGACTTACCCGCCGAGCAGCAGCCCACCGTGCGCACCTACACCGTGCGCCGCGTTGACACCGAGCGCCGCGAGATCACCATCGACTTCGTCGTGCACGGCGAGCACGGGGTCGCCGGACCGTGGGCTGCGTCGGCCGCCCCGGGTCGACCGGCCTACCTGACAAGCCCCAACGGCGCCTACGCGCCCGACCCCGCTGCCGACTGGCACCTGTTCGCCGGCGACGAGGCGGCGGTGCCCGCGATCGGCGCCGCACTGGAGGCCTTGCCGGACAACGCAATTGGCCAGGCATTCATCGAGGTCGCCGGACCTGAGGACGAGATCGCGCTGACCGCACCCGCCGGCGTCGAGGTGAGATGGATTTACCGCGGCGGCCGGGCCGACCTCGTCCCCGAAGACCAGGCGGGTGACAACGCACCGCTGATCGAGGCGGTGAAGGAGGCCGCGTGGCTGCCGGGGCAGGTGCAGGTGTTCATCCACGGCGAGGCCCAGGCCGTCATGCACAACCTGCGGCCCTATATCCGCAAGGAGCGCGGCGTCGACGCCAAGTGGGCCGCCTCCATCTCCGGATACTGGCGGCGCGGCCGCACCGAGGAAACCTTCCGCCAGTGGAAGCGTGAACTCGCCGAAGCGGAGGCCACTGCCTGAGGCGTGGCCGGTCCCGCGATCAGAACCAGCTCGCCTGCGCGTCGACGGTGGTGCGATCAAGGCTGGCCAGCAAATCGAACTGCGGGCCCACCTTCGGCAGCTCGTAGGCGTAGAAGTACTGCCCCGCAGCGCGTTTGCCGTCGTAGAAGTCGCCCTGGTGATCGCTGGCGACGATCAGCTGCTCGAGCCACATCCACGCCACCACCACGTGCCCGGCCGCCTCGAGGTAGATCGTCGAGTTGGCGAGGGTGGTGGCGATATCGCCGGCCGCCCACAGAGTCGCGGTGACGTCGACCAACCGTTGTACCGCTTCGCGCAGATCCTTTCCGTACGCCGCAGTGCTGTCGGACTCCAGTGCCTTGTCAACGGTCTGATTGATCCGCTCCGCCAGCAGGGTCAGGCCCGCGCCGTGCTGCATGACGACCTTGCGCCCCAGCAGATCCAGGCCATGGATACCGTGCGTGCCCTCATGGATCGCGTTGAGACGGTTGTCGCGGTAGCCCTGTTCGACGTCGAACTCCTTGGTGTACCCGTATCCGCCGTGCACCTGGATGGCCAGGCTGTTGGCCTCGAGGCACCACTGCGCCGGCCAACTCTTGGCGATCGGGGTGAGGACGTCGAGCAGCAGATTCGCGCGATCTCGGTCTGCGCCGATGCTGGTGCGCCCCTCGTCCACCAGCATCGCGCAGTACAGACCGAGCGCGAGCGCGCCCTCGACATATGACTTCTGCGCCAACAGCATTCGCTTGACATCGGCATGCTCGATCAACGTCACCTGGGGGCGCGACGGATCCTTGGCGTCGACAGGACGGCCCTGTGTGCGCTCCTTGGCGTAGGCGAGCGACGCCAGGTAGCCGGCGTATCCGGTTGCCATCGCCTGCATTCCCACCGCCATTCGGGCTTCGTTCATCATGTGGAACATGTAGGCCAGGCCCTTGTGCTCCTCACCGACGAGATAGCCGACCGCGCCGGGTTCGGTGGCGGGCTGGTGCGTGCCGTCGCCGAAGTTCAGCAGAGCGTTCGTCGTGGCGTGGTTTCCCATCTTGTGGTTGAGGCTGACCAGCGCGACGTCGTTGCGGGTGCCGTCGGGCAGGAACTTCGGGACGATGAACAGCGAGATGCCCTTGACGCCGGGCCCGCCGCCGGGCGCCTTGGCCAGGACGAGGTGGACGATGTTTTCGGTCAGCTCGTGGTCACCACCGGTGATCCACATCTTGGTACCGGTGATCCGGTAGGTGCCGTCTTCGGCGGGAACGGCCTTGGTGGTGATGTCGGCCAGAGACGAGCCGGCATCGGGTTCCGACAGACACATAGTGCCGAAGTAGCGGCCTTCGAGCATCGGGCGGACCCAGGTGTCGATCTGCTCTTCGGTGCCGTATTCGGCCAGCAGGTTGGCATTGCCCACGGTAAGGAAGGCGTACGAGGTCGTG
>JAVXWV010000791.1:0-3019 GCA_032230775.1 Mycobacterium sp.
TGGAGTGGATCACCGGCACTGCGCTGCGGCCGGTGAAGAGCCAGCTCACCGACGAACAGTGGGAGCGGTTTCGGCAGGAGCTGATCCCGATGCTGGACGCGGCCTATCCGGCGCGGCCCGACGGTAAGACGCTCTTCCCGTTCCGCCGGATCTTCATGGTGGCTCAGGTGGAATCAGGTGGGTAGTCCTTTCCTCTCCGCTTCCTCCCGGTAGCGCTCTACCCATTCATCGGAGCGTTGATCGGCCTGGCGTTCCAGCACAGGGGCCGGTGCGAGCCGCGGGTCTTGGCCGAGTGCCTCGAGGACAGTGCCGACGTATTGGGTGAGGTTGCGCCAGAGAACAGGGTACGAGATTTCGATCGGCTGGACGTTCTCCTCATCGAACCACCCCCGCCAGCCCTTCTCCTGTTCGCGCATCAACGTGACGACGTGTGCGATCGCCGCGGCGTGGTACTCGGCACGGGAGTCGCGTGTCGGATCCGGTCTTCCGCGCCAGACGCGGGTCTGCACAGCGCGCCAAAACGAAACCGCTTGGGAGACCACGTCGGGCCGGTAGACGTATACGAGGACCGGATCACTGCCGATGACGTCGCGGATCGCCGAGAGCAATCCGTCTCCGGAACGGTCAGGCAGGCCTGCGGCGCGCTGCAGCAGGAGCGGCGTCTGGTTCCACATCAGCTTGCCGCCCCAGATGCCATTGGGGGTGCGGCCAACGGTGCGGATGTAGTCACGCCAGATCTCGGCCGGAGCCAGGTCGGGCTTGCCCTCGTCGAGCGGATCGAGCAGTCGGAGGATCGAATCATCCTCCACGCCATCGAACCATTGCCTCGGCTGCGGCGATTGGCTTGTCGTAGGCAAGTATTGGAAGAACTCGCCGGGTTCGCCTGCCACACCCGTGGCCCGCAATGATTCGACAAGCAGCGTGCTGCCACTGCGCTGCGATGCAAGCACCAGGTATGCCGTGTGGGCTGACATGCGCGTGAGCCTAACCGCAACCAAATGGCCTGGCAGAGGTAGTTATTACGATCATCGTGAGTAAAACTATTACCCAGGACCGTGGTCGTTTTCGATGCCACGCTCCGCGGCGGTCGCCTCGCGGCTGGTGAGGTGGGGACCATGCACCTTTAGATAAGTTTCGGTATAGCGCTCCGCAATTCGGGTGCCTGCGAATTCGGAGGGAATGACGTCGTTGGTCTTCTGGCGCCAGTCGTTGAGGAGTAGCGCGAGATCGTTGGCGATCGCTTCGGCGTTGTCGGTGACGTCGGGTCCCAGCAGGTTGTGCGATTCCGTCGGATCCTCGAGGAGGTCGTATAGCTCGCGCGCAGGTCGTTTGTCGAGCAACATTGGCGCAATAGTACGGCCGGGTGCGCTTTCGGCGATATCCCACGGCAGGTCGAGTAGCGGCCGCGATGCGTAGTTCTCGATGTAGCTGAATTCCTTTGTCCGGATGGCGCGGATCGGATCGAACGAGTCGTGATACGTCTTCATCGTGTAGACCTCGGTGCGCACCGGGTTGTCTCGGGGTGGCGTTCGTAGAATGCGCGCGTGCGACATGCCGTCGATTTCGGCGGGAATGTCGATGCCGAGCAATTCGAGAAGGGTCGGCATCAGGTCGACACCGCTGAACAGTTCGTCGTAGACATGGGGTTCAACTTCAGTGTTGCGCGGCGGCCGCACGATCATCGCGATTCCGGTGCCCGCGTCGTAGAGCGTCGACTTGGCCCGCGGCAGCGCAGGGCCGTGGTCGGTCATGAAGACCACCCATGTCGATTGGTCGAGGCCCGTGTGTTCCAGCGTGTCGAGCAGTCGGCCGACAGCGGCGTCGGCGACCGAGATCGACCCGTAGAACTCGGCAAGGTCCTGCCGGATGTCGGCGGTGTTGGGCAGATAGTCGGGCACCGCAACGTCATCGACGTCGGCGGGCGCGTAACGGTCGCGCGGATACGGCCGGTGCGTCTCGAAGAAACCCGCGGTCAGCAGGAACGGCTGCGTGGGAGGTGCGGTGAGCCAGCGGGCAGCGTGTTCGACGACGTATTCGCAGTAGGAGTTCGAAACGTCGAATTCCTCGAAGCCGAGCTTCGACGGATACGACGTCTCGTGCTGCATGCCGAATAGCGCTGTGTACCAACCTGATTCGGACAAGATGTGGGGAAGCGTGCGGACGTCGGGGCGGTACTCCCAGCCGTGATGTGCCAGGCCCACCAGGCCGTTGTTCTGCGGGTAGCGGCCGGTGAACAAGGAACCGCGCGACGGCGAGCACAGCGGGGCCGTGGCGTGCGCGCGGGTGAACAAGATGCCCTCGGCGGCGAGTTGATCCAGCCGCGGGCTGGAGACATCGGTGTGGCCGTACGCGCCGAGGTAGCGGCCGAGGTCGTGCCAATGCACGAGCAGCACGTTGTCGCGTCGCTCGGTCAACATCTGTCCTCTCCTGGCCCGTCGGTACACCGAACAGTGCCTATACGGATCCGGCAACCCTTTGGCTCACCGAGAGCAACTTATCCACAGATCGAAATTCATCCACAGGGTGGGGCTTGGGGCTGCTAGCTGGGCGGTGCTTCGTCGCGGGGTGTGGGTAGCTTCGCTCATATGTTCGATGGATCGCTCCCGGAGGTTGGTGACCTGGCTGCGTTGGATGACGCGGCGTTGGTCGATGCTGCTGGCGGGTGGGCGCGGACGGAGAACGCGGCGTGTGCGCGCAAGCTGGCGGTGATGGCCGAGTTGTTCGCTCGGCGCACCGGGCTGGCTGCCGGTGAGCGGGAGTTGTGGTGGGTGGATCCGGAAGCGGCTGTGGGCGCGGAGTTGGGTGCGACGCAGAATGTCAGCGCCTGGATGGCGTTGGCGCAGGCCCATCGGGGGGTGGTGCTGGGCGATCGGCTACCCAAGATCGCGGCGCTGTTTGAGGCCGGGTTGATCAGCGAAATGTTGGTGCGCGCGATCGAGTACCGCACCGCGCTGGTCACCGATCCCGAGGCGATCGCCCGGGTGGATGCCCTGTTGGCCGAGCAGGTCAGCGCCTGGGG
>JAVXWV010000861.1:0-9690 GCA_032230775.1 Mycobacterium sp.
GCCGAAGGCGCATGGATCACCGATGTCGAGGGCCGCCGCTACCTCGACTGCCTTGCCGCCTACTCGGCGGTCAACTTCGGGCACTGCCACCCGGAGATCATCGCCGCCGCGCATGCCCAGCTCGACACCGTGACCCTGGTCAGCCGCGCCTTCCATTCCGACCGGCTGGGCCCATTCTGCGAAGCGCTGGCGGAGCTGTGCGGCAAGGACATGGTGCTGCCGATGAACAGCGGCGCGGAAGCCGTGGAAAGCGGCATCAAGGTGGCCCGCAAGTGGGGCACTGACGTCAAGGGCGTGCCAGCCGGGGCTGGCAATATCGTGGTGGCGCACAACAACTTCCACGGTCGCACCACAACCATCATCAGCTTCTCCGATGACGAGACGGCGCGTCGCGGCTTCGGCCCGTACACGCCCGGCTTCCGGGCGGTGCCGTTCGGCCCCGATGATCCCCAAGCCGACGCGATGGCCGCCGCCGTCGACGACGACACCGTCGCAGTGCTGATCGAGCCCATCCAGGGTGAGGCGGGCATCATCGTGCCGCCCGACGACTACCTGCCGCGCGTGCGTGCGCTGTGCACCGAACGCAACGTGCTGATGATCGCCGACGAGATCCAGTCCGGCCTGGCCCGCACGGGGCGCACCTTCGCCTGCGACCACTGGGGCGTGGTGCCCGACATCTACCTGCTCGGCAAAGCCCTTGGCGGCGGCGTAGTTCCGGTTTCAGCGGTGGTGGCCAACCGCGAGATCCTCGGCGTGCTGCACCCCGGTGAACACGGCTCGACGTTCGGCGGAAACCCTCTCGCCGCGGCGATCGGCACCACGGTGGTAGGTATGCTGCGTCGCGGCGAATTCCAGTCTCGCTCAACAAAACTGGGTGAGCGACTGCACGCACGGCTGCGTGGGCTGATCGGGCATGGCGTGGTAGCGGTGCGCGGCATGGGACTGTGGGCAGGCGTCGACATCGAACCATCGCTGGCCACCGGCCAACAGATCAGCCTGAAGCTGGCCGAACGCGGTGTCCTGGTTAAGGACACGCACGGCTCGACGCTGCGTTTCGCGCCGCCACTGGTGATCACGGCCGAGGAAATCGACTGGGCGATTGACCAGTTCGCCGACGTTCTCGCGGATGCGGGTTCACACTTGACTGGCAGTTCAATCTAGTCCTACAGGAGGCATCATGACCGCTCCTTCGTTGAGCTTCTCCCAGCAGTTGCTCCGACGCCGGCCGGTGGCCGGTGCCCCGGTCGCACATGGTGCCTCGGACCATCTCAAGCGAAGCATCGGCACCTTCCAACTGACGCTCTTCGGCGTCGGCGCCACCGTGGGTACCGGCATCTTCTTCGTATTGTCCGCGGCGGTGCCGGCGGCGGGCCCGGCGGTGCTCGTCTCGTTTGCCCTCGCCGCGATCGCGGCCGGCCTCTCCGCCATCTGCTATGCGGAGATGGCGTCTTCGGTGCCGGTGTCGGGCTCGACATACTCGTACGCCTACACGACGATGGGCGAGTTCGTCGCGATGGGTGTGGCGGCCTGCCTGCTTCTGGAGTATGGCGTGTCCATCTCCGCGGTCGCGGTTGGGTGGAGCGGTTACGTAAACAAGTTGTTGGAGAACCTGTTTGGCTGGCAACTCCCGCAGTCACTGACGTCGGCCCCGTGGGACGCCACGCCGGGCATCGTCAACCTACCCGCAGTGCTGCTGATCGCGATGTGCATGTTCCTGCTGATTCGCGGCGCAAGCGAGTCGGCCGCCGTAAACACCGTCATGGTGTTGATCAAGCTCGGCGTACTTCTGATGTTCATCGTTATCGCGCTCACCGGATTCAACGCCGACCACTTCCACGGCTTCTGGGACAAGGGCATCGCCGGCATCACCACGGCCGCGAGCATGATCTTCTTCTCGTTCATCGGCCTCGACGCCGTGTCCACAGCCGGTGACGAAGTGAAGGATCCGCAAAAGACCATGCCCCGCGCGATCATTGCCGCACTGATCGTGGTCACCAGCTTCTACATCCTCGTCGCCTTCGCCGGACTCGGCACGCAGGACGCCTCCGAGTTCGGGTCGAACGAACAAGCCGAGGCGGGCCTTTCAGTGATCCTGGAGAAGATCACCGGCGGCACCTGGGCCAGCACGCTTCTAGCCGCCGGAGCGGTGATCTCGATCTTCTCGGTGACCCTGGTCGTGATGTACGGCCAGACCCGCATCCTGTTCGCGATGGGGCGAGATGGCCTGCTTCCGTCGATGTTCGCAAAGGTCAACCCGCGCAGCATGACTCCGGTCGGCAACACCATCATCGTCGCGGTCGTCACCTCCATCCTGGCCGGTTTCATTCCACTGACCTGGCTGCTCGATGCCGTGTCGATTGGCACGCTGGTCGCCTTCATCACGGTATCGATCGGCGTCATCATCCTGCGAGTGCGCGAACCCAATCTGGAGCGCCCATTCAAGGTTCCCGGTTATCCCGTCACACCGGTTCTCTCGGTCCTCGCTTGTATGGCCGTGCTGTACGGCCTTCGCTGGCAGACATGGTTGGTGTTCGGCGCGTGTGTCGGCCTCGTGCTGCTGTTCTACTTGTTCTGGGGCCGCCGCCACAGCGCGCTCAATGAAGGTGGCGCCGACGGCTATATACCGACCGCGGTACCCGGTGACGACGACGTCATGTTGGTCGAAGAGCCGAAGGATCACCACTACGTCACCAAGCACAAGGATGAGCCGTGACCATCGCCGTCGGCTACCTGGCAGGCAAGGGCGGCCGGTCGCCGCTTTATCTTGCCGTCGAAGCGGCGAAGACGCTCAAGACGTCGCTGACCGTCGTCACGGTTGTGCCGCGGCCGTGGATGACACCGTCGATCGCGCGGATCGACGCCGAATACGCCCAATACGCCGATCAATTGGCGGATGACTCGGCGAAACAGGCTCAGCAGTGCATCGATTCACTCGCCTCCGGTCTGGACGTGAAGTTTCACAAGGTCGCTCACCGGTCGGTATCGGGCGGGCTGTTGGAAGCGGCAGAAGAACTCAAACCCGACGTGTTGGTGCTTGGGTCTGCGGCGGACGGCAAGCTCGGGCAAGTAGTGGTCGGCTCGACGGCCGACCGGCTGCTGCACTCGTCGCCGGTGCCGATGGCCATAAGTACCCGCGGGTATCGCGGTTCGAAAGCCGGTGGGCTGACAAGGATCACCGCCGCGTACCCCGGCACTCCGGAAGCACTCCACGTGGTGGAACGCGTCGCGGCGCTCGCCGAGCAGCTGAACGTCCCGATGCGGGTTGTCACGTTCGTAGTCCGCGGCCGCACGATGTACCCACCCGAGGTCGGGCTTCGCGCCGAGGACTCCATTCTTGAACAGTTGGCCACACAAGCGCGAGAAACCCTGGCGCAGTTGAAGACCGACGGCGTGATTGGCAAGGACGTGGCGCTGCTGGTCGCCACGGGTAACGGCTGGGACGACGCACTCGACGCCGCCGACTGGCAGGACGGCGACCTGCTGGCTATCGGCACGTCGCCAGTGGGCGGAATCGCCAGGGTGTTTCTCGGCTCCCGCGGCTCAAAGATCCTGCGGCACAGCCCGGTCCCGGTGCTGGTGCTACCGGGCTAGTACTTCGCGGTGCCGCGGTCGACGGCGATCTGACTGCCCGAGATCGTCGCCGACCCGTCACCGGCCAGCCACGCGACCACGTCGGAAACCTCCTCGGGCGTCATGAATTCCAGCAACCCCTTCTTGCCCTTGTGGTTGACGGGATGGAACGGCATCGGCGAAAAGCTAGGCAGATACTGCGGATACTTGGAGAAGATGGCCATCATCGCTTCCTTCTCCACCATCGGCGTGTCGATCGAGTACGGGTGAATCGAGTTGACCCGAATCCCGAACTCCCCCACCTCGATCGCCAACGCGTTGGTGATGGCGACCAGGCCGTGCTTGGACGCTGAGTAGTGCCCGTTGCCCGGCGTGGCCTTCGTTCCGGCCGATGAGCTGACGATGATGATCGACCCGCCGTTGCCGGCTTCGATCATCGCGGGCACCGCTGCGCGGATGGTTCGCCACGTGCCGTTCAAGTTGACATCGATGACGGTGTCCCACTGCTCTTCTGACATCTCGAACATCCGACCCCAGTTCAGCACCCCCGCGTTGGCCACCACGATGTCCAGCCGGCCGAACTGCTCGACCCCGTCGGCCACCACCTGTTGCTGGGCGGCCAGATCACGGATGTCCACCTCCCGAGCGAGTATCTTGCGACCGGCCGCCTCCACCGCGTGAACGGTTTCCGCGAGCTCCTCGGAGGTCGCCAGCGGGTAAGTGATCGTGTCCGAGATCGGGCCGCAGATATCGATCGCGATGATGTCGGCGCCCTCGCTGGCCAGCCGGATCGCATGCGCCCGGCCCTGACCGCGCGCGGCTCCCGTAATGAATGCCACTCGCCCGTCCAGGGGTCCGCCCTTTGCCGTCACCGCTGCTCCTTTCGTGAGGCTGCGGACCAGGTTAACAGCCGAACTGGAACGTGTTCTAGTAACCCCTTCAGTCGACGGAGTCGCGGATCAGCGGGCACGTCATGCAGTGGCCGCCGCCGCGGCCGCGGCCGAGTTCGGCGCCGACAATGGTGATCACCTCGATGCCTGCCCGGCGCAGCAACGTGTTGGTGTGGGTGTTCCGGTCGTAGGCGAACACCACGCCGGGTTCGACGGCGACGAGGTTGTTGCCGCTGTCCCACTGCTGGCGTTCCGAGTCGTAGGCGCTGCCGCCGGTTTCGACCACCCGCAGCTTGCCGAGCCCAAGGCCGGCGGCCACCACCTCGACGAACGGTTTGTCCGCCTCGACGACCTCCACGCCGACGTCGTTATCGCTGGGGTGCAGGATGAAGGTCTGCATGGCGTCGACAATGTCGGGATAGATCGTCACCACGTCTCGGTCGGCGAACGTGAAGATGGTGTCCAGGTGCATGGCGGCGCGCCGCTTAGGCATGCCCGCCACGATCACCTGGCTGGCCGCGCCTTCCGCGAACAACGTCGCGGCCACCTGCGTGATGGCTTGCCGCGACGTGCGCTCGCTCATCCCTATGACCACGACCCCGTGTCCGGGCACCAATACGTCGCCGCCTTCGATGGTGGCCATCCCCCACTGCTGCTCGGGATCGCCCCACCACACTCTCGACCCGACGAAATCGGGATGGAACTCATAGATCGCCTTCATCAGCAATGTCTCGTCATGCCGCGCCGGCCAGAACAGCGGATTGAGCGTGACCCCGCCGTAGACCCAGCAGCTGGTGTCGCGGGTGTACAGCGTGTTCGGCAGCGGCGGCATCAAATACTCTGTGACACCGGTGCTTTCGCGTGCCAACGCTCGGTAGCCCGATCGTAGTTCGACGGGCAGATCTCTGGTGGACATGCCGCCGATCAGCAGCTCGGCGAGCCGACGCGGCGGCAGCGAGTCGAGAAACCCGCGGGTGTCGTCGACAAGGCCAAGGCCCACCTCGTTGGGGACGATCTTGCGATCCAGTAGCCATGCCTTTGCGGCGGGGTCCTTCATGGTCTCGGTGAGCACGTCGTGCAGTTCGACCACCTCGACGTCGCGGTCGCGCATCTTGTCGATGAAGTCGAAGTGGTCCCGGCGGGCGTTCTGTACCCACAGCACATCGTCGAACAACAGGTCATCGCAATTGGTCGGGGTTAGCCGCTCATGCGCGAGGCCGGGCGAGCACACCAGTACCTTGCGCAGTTTGCCGACCTCGGAGTAAACCCCGTAATTAGCAGACGGATTCGTCACTGCGGTTCCTCTCGTGCAGTGGGCCGCCGTATGGCTAACGACCCACTTGCCAAGGACACCACACCCGCGACCGCCCCGAGGACGATCGGGCTATAGATCCGTCAGGATCTGCTGACGTTTGGCGTTGTATTCGTCGTCGGAGATCGCACCGGTGGCGCGCAGGGTTTCCAGTTCCTGCAGCCGCTGCGCCGTCGTCGGCTCGGGTGGCGGGGGCGGCGCGGGCGGCGCCATGTACGGCGCAGCGGGTGCGGCGGCCGGTGCCTGTTGCCCCGCCGCCGCGCGCCGGACCACGGCCTGCACCTGCGCACGGGCCGCCGGGTTGGAGCGCAGGTCGATCATGTTATTCATACTGATGCCGTTGGCCTTGAGGATCTGCAGGATCTCCATCAGCGGCCCGGCCTGCCCGCTGAGGTCATAGGTCTTGTTGTCCTCGGCGATGGTGAAGGTCGCAGGCATCAAACCGCCGACCAAAGCGCTTCGCTCCCAGTCGATTTGGTACTGATTCGTGGTGGGATCGACAAGTGCGACCAATTTGCGGTTGGTGATCATGGGCAGCCGCGTGATGGACGCGATCACCCGGTCCTGGGTGGCGAACGGCGTGATCCCAGGCCCCGAGATCTGCAGGTCGATCTTCACCAACGGCTGCTCGTTGATGCGGGTGCCCGTCTCGTGGATGCCGACAACCTGCGCCAGCGCCAGCACACCACTCTGCTCAAGGGCCTGCGTCTTGGCGGCCGACTTTGCGCCGAAGTTCGCCAGCGCCAGCGCGATCAGCACGTCTGCGGCGGTAATGAGGAGGCCGACCCAGAACATCCACTTCAACAGGCCGCTCTCGCCCGTCGCGAAGTAGACAGCCAAAAAGATGGGACCGACGAGACCGCCACAGATGAGGACCATGATCTGAGACTTGAGGTAACGCCCTAACATCTGCCACGCTCCTGTCGTTTGCCCGGTTCGCGTGTCAGATTAGCGCCAATCCGGCGGTTTTGAGCCTTATCGTCGGGCGGTGACCGCAACCGAAGAACCTGTGCGTTTCCGGTGGATCCTCGCGGCCGTATCGATGGCACTGTTCTGCGTGCAAATCGACTACTTCGCCATGAATCTCGCGTTGCCGCGAATGGCATTGGATCTGAACAGCACCGCAACCGACCTGCAATGGGTGATCAGCGTCTACATGTTGGCTCTTGGCGCATTCATGGTGCCCGCGGGCCGCATCGGAGACATCTTCGGCCGCAGGCGTGCCCTCTTGGCGGGCATCGCTCTGTTCGGCTTGTCTTCCGCGCTGTGTGCGCTGGCACCGTCGGCAACACTCGTCATCGCCTTCCGCGCCCTGCAGGGCCTTGGTGCAGCGCTGATCTTTCCGGTTTCTGTGAGTGTGCTGACGAACGCCTTTCCGGCCGTGCGTGCCAGTCACGCGATCGGGTTGGCTTACGGCATAGCGGGATTGGGTAATGCGGCAGGACCGCTCATCGGTGGCCTGCTGACGGAGACGGTCGGCTGGCGGTGGATATTCTGGCTGAACGTTCCGCTCACGCTCATCGCGTTGGCCATTGGCGCGCGCAGCATCACCGAATCCTTCGACGAATCCGTGCCGCGTCGCATCGACGTCACTGGGCTTGCACTCATCACAGTCGGAATTGGCTTGTTCACCTTGACATTTGACCGGGCGCCAAGCTGGGGCTGGCTGTCGGCGCCGACGGTCGTCGCGTTCGCGTGCTCACTGGCGGCGCTGGTCGCGTTCGTCGTGGTGGAGAGCCGGGTGCGCTGGCCACTGGTCGACCTATCGCTGGCGAGAAACCCCAGATTCACCATTTTGGTGATCGCCGGGACGATCTCGAACATTGCCTACGGTGTCACGATCTTCTTGGCGACGATATATCTGCAACAGGTGCGTGGGCTTGATCCGCTGATGGCGGGCCTGGCCTTCCTCGGTCCGTCCGCAGGCGCCGCTCTCGGCGGCACGATTTCCGGCAGACTCGCGGCGAGCCGGCCACCAATTCTGGTCATGGGACTGACGACTGTGGCGGCCGCGATATCGCTTGCGGCCCTTGCGGCTTCCAGCAGTTGGGTCGGCTACCTTGCGGCACTGACGGCGTGCGGGTTCACGCTCGGGTTGGGGTATGCGTTCACGACCGTGGCGACGCAGGCCGTCGTCCGTCCCGAGCGGGCGGGTGAGGCCGCGGGCGTGACGTTGACGGCGTTGGTGACACTCGCCGGTGTCGGTGTTGCGGTGTCAGGAACGGTGTTGGAGATGCTTCAGCGCGCGGGATTGTCGGCGGCGGGTGCGATCGACGCCATCGTCGTGGTGCTGGCAGCGCTATTGCTGCCCGCCGGTGCGGTGGTGTTGGTGATGGCGCGCGCGTCCGGCCCTGGCAACGGTCCCTGAGGTGCGGTCGGCGCCGACCCGAGCAGGTAGTGCAGCGGCGCCGTCCACTCCAGTCCCGGGGTTCTGGCGTAACTCGTGTGGATGGCCACGGCGCGCGCCGACGTCTTGTCCGCATCGGGGTCGGGGTCGCACACGGCATCGCCGAGGTCGCACACGCTGATGGTTTTGGCTCCGATGTCTGCGGGCAGGACAGCAGGCGCGTGGGCCAGTATGGGCCAATCCTGCGCGACACCCTTGCCGTGCTTGGGCAGGCCGGAGACCGTGCCCAGGTTGAGCGTCGGGTCATCGGGCCGACGGTCGCCGTCTGCCACCAGCAGCACAGCGGCCAGGTTGGGGCTCGCGACGAGGGCCTGCAGATTGCGGTGCACCACCATCGCGCCCTGCGAGTATCCGGCCAACACGACCTTGGAAGTTGGGCACTGCTGGACGAAATCCGCGTACTGCTTGCCCAACGCGGCAGCACCGGTGTCAACGCTGCCCATGAAGCCGAGCCACGCCCCCACACCGCCGTCGTCATCGGGGACCGGAACCGCGGGGTAGTCGACCGATTCCGCGGTCAGGGTACGGCCGTCTCTTTGCATCTCCGTCGACAGCTCGTACAAGGACTGGTAAACGACGCGACCCATTCCGCTATAGGCGGTCAGGTCGGAACCTTCACGCTCGCCCGAGCCCGCGGCACCGATCCAGTGCACGTCAGGGCAGCCGGGAACAGCATTCGCGGTACCGGCCGCAAGACCCGTAAAAGCGGCGCCGGCCACAGCGGCGGCGCACGTCAGCGTGGTTATGCGACGGAACATGAGACCCCAACCCTTCGTTGCCCCGACCAGGGGATACGCGTGTTAAGTCGCATCAGTCGTCTCGGGTGTTACAGCTTTGGCGCCGAGATCGACGAAATGGCGGCGTTACTCGCACTTTTGCCCGTTTGTTATCGGCGAAAAGGGGCGCACACGAAAGCGGCGCCCACCCGAAGGTGAGCGCCGCTTCGCGGTACTTCTAGATCACTTGATGATCTTGGTAACCCGGCCTGCGCCGACGGTACGGCCACCCTCGCGGATCGCGAAGCGAAGGCCCTCGTCCATGGCGACGGGCTGGATCAGCTTGACGGTGATGTCGGTGTTGTCACCGGGCATCACCATCTCGGTGCCCTCCGGCAGCGTCACCACACCGGTCACGTCGGTGGTCCGGAAGTAGAACTGCGGACGGTAGTTGTTGAAGAACGGCGTGTGCCTGCCGCCCTCGTCCTTGGACAGGATGTAGACGCTGCCCTCGAAGTCGGTGTGCGGCGTGGTGGTGCCGGGCTTCACGACGACCTGACCGCGCTCGACGTCCTCGCGCTTGATGCCGCGCAGCAGCAGACCGACGTTGTCGCCGGCCTGACCCTGGTCGAGCAGCTTGCGGAACATCTCGACGCCGGTGACGGTGGTCTTGGTGGTGTCCGGGCGGATGCCGACGATCTCGACTTCCTCGTTCACGTTGACCACGCCGCGCTCCACACGACCGGTGACCACGGTGCCGCGGCCGGTGATCGTGAAGACGTCCTCGACGGGCAT
>JAVXWV010000893.1:0-6621 GCA_032230775.1 Mycobacterium sp.
AGTCCAAGGAGATGTCGGCGTTCGACGCGTTCAACGCGGTGCAGGACCACGTGCTGCACGCCGCCCAGGTGCACATCGACCGGATCGTCCTGGAAGCCTTCGTCGCAGGCATCGACTCCTGCGAAGACGAGGAGGCGCGCAAGATCCTGGGGTTGGTGTGTGATCTGTACGCGCTTTCGGTGATCGAGGACGACAAGGCGTGGTTCGTCGAGCACCGCTTCCTGTCGACCGAACGGGCCAAGGCCGTGACCCGCGGCATCAACGACCGCTGCCGCGCTCTGCGGCCGCACGCGGAGCTTCTGGTCGACGGGTTCGGGATCCCCGAGCAGCTGCGCTACGCCGAGATGCTGCACCCGGAGAACATCCCCGCCGAGTAGGCGCCGGTAGTTGTCGGTGGCGGGTGCCAGACTCGCCGCATGGCTGACATTGACGAATTCTCCGGCCGGACCGCGGTGATCACCGGCGGTACGCGTGGCATCGGCAAAGGCATCGCGGACCGGCTGCGTGCCGGTGGCGCGCGGGTTTTGGTAGCGGCACGGTCTGTGCCGGACGGAGCGGCCGCCGATGTCATCGCCGCCGATGTCAGCACTGCCGACGGCGTAGCCGCGCTCGGTATTGAGGCGCTTGAGCGACTCGGAGGCGTCGACATCGTGGTGCACAACGTCGGCGGCGGCGGTCAGTACGACGGCGGTGCGGCCGCGCTCACCGACGAGGACTGGCAGTCGGCGCTGGATGCGAACCTGCTGGCGGCCGTTCGGCTCGACCGGGCGATCATTCCGGGAATGGTGACGCGCGGTTCGGGGGCAATCGTGCACATCACGTCGATCCAGCGGCGCGCGCCGCTGCCCACTTCCATCCCCTATGCGGCAGCGAAGGCCGCGTTGACCAACTACAGCAAGGCACTATCGAATGAGCTTGCGCCCAGAGGGATTCGCGTCAACGCCGTTTGTCCTGGCTACATCGAAACGGAGGCGGCGTATCGGATGGCCGAGGAGATCGGGAAGATCAACAACATCAGCGTCGACGAGGCCCGCACACAGATCATGGAATCGATCGGCGGCATCCCGCTGGGTGCGCCGGGTAACCCCGCCGACGTCGGTGAGCTGGTCGCGTTTCTCGTCTCCGACCGTGCGGCGTACATCACCGGGGCCGAGTACGTGATCGACGGCGGCAGCGTGCGCGGCGTCTAACTAGGGGTTCGGGATCGGGTCGAGCGCCTTGAGCTTGCTGTCCTCGACCTTGAACCGGACGGTGGCGATGCCCGTCGGGCAGCACGCCGGTTCTTGGGCCTGGCGCCATTGGTACTGTACCGCGGCGGTGTCTTCACCCATCGCCGTGACGGTGATGTACGGCCGTGGGTCCGGGGTCGCCGTGCCGATCGGCGAGTTGTGGTCGAAAAAGATCACTTGTCCCGGGCTGTCGGACGCATCGCCCGCGCTGACGACGACCCAGTGCAGATGGCAGTCGGCGGTGTGCCCGCGGACGATCTCGAGCCACTCGGCGGTCGGCAGCTTCTTGATCTCGTTTGCGATCGAATCTTCGGATGGCCCTTCGGCCTGGGTGCAATTGCCCGAACTGGTCGGCGGCGCGCTGGCTGGGTTGTCGCCGCACCCCACTGCGATCAGGCCCAGGGACAGCACCACGGCGATCAATCGGGTGAGTCGCATGACCCGAAGCCTACGGGCGCGGCGTGATCCAGCGGCGAAGCGCATCGACTGTTTTGTCCGGGGCTGTGTTGAAGCACAACCGGATCCCCGGCGACACCTCGAGTACGACGTTGACGACGCGCTCGAAGAGCTCGGTGTGCTCGGGAATCATCCGGATGCCACCGCCGATCATCGCCAACCCGAACGATGCGCCGTCAAGAGCGTCTCGAACCAGCATTTCAGCGGCGTCGTGCGACGTATCGACCTGGCAGAGCACGACGTCGAACCCTGCCTCGCGCAGCGCTGTGTTGCCCCGCTCGATGCGATCGGAAAGCGCTGCTTCGTTCACGCCATCGGGCAGAGTGCTGTAATCCAACGAGCGCGGATGAATGCCGATCGACAAAACGCGGGTGTCAGCCGGAAGCCTCGACGTCACGATTCGAGCCTACGGATGCAGTCGGACGCAAGGAGTCGGCCCGCCGCCGACATGGGTGACGGGCCGACCCATATGGGGCGGAGATCCGTTATCCAGTGGCGAGTTGCTTCTTGCCGTACACCCGCTCCATCAGCGCCGTGTCGCCGTGCACCCGTACGGAAACGGTCCTGCCGTCCCGGACGGTGAACACATCGGCGTCCTCGCCGGTTTCGCCGCCAGCTGTCACTTCGGTGATCGCGACAACCGTGTCGCCCTCGGCGATAAGTTGGTTGAGCTTCACCGTCATGTCCTTCTCGGCCAGTCGCCCGAGATGCTCCATGACTTCAGTCTTGCCGTGGAAGGTGCCGCTGATCGCGCTGGCGCCCGGTTGTACCCATTCGATGTCGTCGTCGAACAAGTTCATCACCGATTCCACGTCACCGGCGGAAAAGGCTGCGTAACCCCTCTGGATGAGCTCTTTGTTGTCTTGCTCCGACATTCTGACCCCCTTGGTTGTGCGTCGGATAATTCGGCCGCGAGGGGTGTGGCCGGTCTGGAGAGTCGCATGTCGCAACTCCCGGATCGGTCAGACCGTTCGCCGCAGTATCGATTATCGACCTCGCCTGATCGCCGATAGAAGCGATCCGCACAAACAGATTTGGCGCCCTTGCACAGGCAACTAGGTGGGAGATTCGGGCGGTGCGCTTGACATGGGCGGAGGCCGGCGTCATCAAATGAGACGGCACCGAATTGAGAGAATTGTTGCTCCCCCGGCTGGACTCGAACCAGCAACCCTTCGGTTAACAGCCGAATGCTCTGCCAATTGAGCTACAGGGGACCGTCGCCTGAACGCGGACACCGCCGCGAACCAGGAGATGACTTTAGCGCACGTGCCAACGGAGCCGCCAATACACCGCCACCCCGCACGCACTCAGGCAAGTGAGGCAGGATGGAACCCGACACACCGTCGTCCGGGAGGGGCCCAGTGATCCGGTATCTCGTCGTTTTGGCAGTCGGATACGTGCTGGGGACCAAGGCGGGCCGGCGCCGATATGAGCAGATCGCCGGGACCTGCAAGGCGGTGACCGAGAGCCCCGCCGCCAAGGCCGTGATCGACGCAGGACGCCGCAAGATCGCCGACCGGGTGTCACCCGATCCGACGTTGGTCAAGTTGACACCGATCGACTCCCAAACCGACGTCCTTCAGCCGGAGACGATGGCCAAGAAGGACGGCTAGCCGATGCCCTGCGAAATGGTGGTGCCGGGAAGCAGCGGGCCGCTCTGCAAGCCGCAGCCGTCCCTGCTCCCGGAACCCCCGCCTGGGCAGTAGTTGAACGACGGGGTGCCGACGTTCACACCATTGCCATTCGAGTAGGACAGGCACTTGCCGTCGTCTTTGTTTCCGAACCATGCCAGGCAGGCCGGTGAGGCCGTGACCTGCGCGTTGTCGATCGAGGATGCCGCGACATACAGCGGAACGGTCAGAGCGGCGGCCACGAAGGCGCCAGCAACCAGCCGAGTTGGATTCCTCATCAGCTCCCTCTCCATACTGTCCCCGACAGCGGCTACACCATAACCTGCCGTGGGCGTTCACGCAGTAAGGTCGTCGCCGCTGGCCTGTTCGAGCAGGCTGCGCCGATAGGCCTCCATTGCCACCAAATCGCCGAACAAGGCGTGATACTCGTCGCCCTGTTCCACCGGCGACATGCGCTGCAGCTTGGACTTGACCTCGGCGATCTGGCGGCCGACCCACACTTCCTGCAGCCGCGCCAGCACGCCGGCGATATAGCGCGACAATCGCTCGTCGTCGTCCACGTTGATCGCCTCGACGCCCAATTCGTTGACAAGGCTCGCGGCCGCGGGCGACGCCGTCTGATCGCGCACCGCCTCGATCCATTGCGCGCCCGCCAGCCCCGCAGCCGTCCCGCCTGCCGCGCCGATGGCCGCCCTGGCAGCCGCATAGCCGGGATGGGTGAAGCTCTCCACCGCCAAGGAGTCGAACACCGGGCCGGCCAACGCCGGGTACTGCAGCGCCGACTTGAGGGCCTCGCGCTGCGGCCACAGCGTGGGATCCGCCGGATTGGGACGTTGCACATCCCGCTTGACCTGCGGCGCATGAGCGCGGGCTGTCGCGCGCCCGGCGGGCGCCTTGACGCCGGCCTTGGCCTCCTCGCGCACCCGCCCGATCACTTGGGCTACCTCAGCCCAGCCGACCCATCCGGCCAACCTGCGCGCGTACTCGTCGCGCAACATGCTGTCCTTGATGCGGGCCACCATCGGCACGCATCGCCGCAGTGCCGACACCCGACCTTCTGCACTCTCGAGGTCGTGTTCGGCAAGCGCGGTCCGAATCGCGAACTCGAACAAAGGTGTGCGCCGCGCCACCAGATCCCGTAGCGCCCCTTCACCAGACTTCAAGCGCAGATCGCACGGATCCATCCCCTCGTCAGCGACGGCGACGAACGACTGTCCGGCAAGGTTCTGTTCCCCTTCGAAGGCCTTGATCGCCGCCGCACGTCCGGCCGCGTCGCCGTCGAAGACGTAGATCAGTTCACCGCGAAAGAAGTTGTCGTCCATCATGAGTCGCCGCAGCATCGACAGGTGCTCATCGCCGAACGCGGTGCCGCAGGACGCGACGGCGGTGGTCACCCCCGCGAGGTGCATGGCCATCACATCTGTGTAGCCCTCGACCACCACCGCCTGGTGACCCTTGGCGATGTCGCGCTTGGCCAGATCAAGGCCGAACAGGACCGACGACTTCTTGTACAGCACGGTCTCCGGGGTGTTGATGTACTTCGCTTCCATCGTGTCGTCGTCGAAGATGCGTCGCGCGCCGAAGCCGATGACCTCGCTGCCGCTGGCGTGGATCGGCCAGAGCAGACGGCGGTGGAAACGGTCCATCGGGCCGCGGCGGCCCTCCCTCGACAGCCCGGCGGCCTCGAGTTCTTTGAACTCAAATCCCTTGCGCAGCAAGTGTTTTGTCAGCGTATCCCAGCCCGACGGCGCAAAGCCGCAGCCGAAATGCGCCGCGGCCGCAGGGTCGAAGTTGCGGTCGAGCAGATACTGCCGAGCTGGCGCGGCTTCCTCAGACTGCAGGGCGGCAGCGTAGAACTCCTGCGCCGCCGCATTGGCGGCCAGCAACCGGCTGCGGCTGCCCCGGTCGCGTTGCACGTTAGTCGCGGATGCACCCGTGTAGGTGACGGTGTAGCCGACCCGGTCGGCGAGCAGCTCGACGGCCTCGACGAAGCTGACGTGCTCGATCTTCTGGAGAAACGCGTAGACGTCGCCGCCCTCGCCGCAGCCGAAGCAGTGAAAATGCCCGTGGTTGGGCCTGACGTGAAACGACGGTGACTTCTCGTCGTGGAACGGGCACAGCCCCTTCAGTGAATCCGCCCCGGCCCGCCGCAACTGAACATAGTCGCCGACGATGTCCTCGATCCTGACCCGTTCGCGAATGGCCGCGATATCGCGATCAGGTATCCGGCCGGCCACCGGCTCAGTCTAGGCCGGGCTCCAGGCGCTCCAATCGCCCTTCTGTGAAGGACGCGATCTGGTCGACGACGACTCGCAGCCGGGCGCCGTCGTCGGCGGCATCGTTGAACGCGGGCACAAAGATCGGGTCGAGCGTGGCGGGCGCACCCGCCAACACCCACTGCGCGATGCGGTGGATGCGTTCGCGCTGACGCGCCTGCAGGTCCAGGTGCCGCGGGTCGGACATGATGAATTGCAGCGCCAGGATCTTCAGCACCGCGACCTCGGCGCGGACCAGCACGGGCACCCGCAGCGTGGCCTGGTAGCGAACCAGCCCGCCCGTGCCTGCCGTCTCCCGGGTGGCGGCGATGGCGGCCGACGCGAACCGCCCCACCAGCTCACTGGTCAACCGCTTCAGTGCGACGGCCGCGGCCAACGTGGCGTCGTACTTGCCGACGGCGGCGACCACTGGCAGCGCGGACAGTCGCTCGGCGGCGGCCACCAGGTCGTCGGCGCGCAGGCCCGCACCGATCCCGCTGGACTCGCCGAGCCGCCCGAGCACCGCGGCCGCGTCGTCGTCGGCCAGCACCCGCATGTCGATTCGGCCCGATACGACGCCGTCCTCGACGTCGTGCACGGAGTACGCGACGTCGTCGGCCCAGTCCATCACCTGGGCCTCAAGACACGGCTTGTAGTCAGGCGCGCCCGACCGCATCCAGTCGGCAGCGGCGGTGTCGTCGGTGTAGAAGCCGAACTTGCGCTTCGCGGGCCCACGCCACCATGGGTACTTCGTCACCGCGTCAAGCGCGGCCCTGGTCAGATTCAGCCCGGCGCTGTGGCCCTGGGGGTCAAGGACTTTGGGCTCGAGCCGGGTCAGAATGCGGAAGTTCTGCGCGTTGCCCTCGAAGCCGCCATGCTCGGCGGCCACCTCATCGAGGGCCCGTTCGCCGTTATGGCCGTATGGCGGATGTCCGATGTCGTGGGCCAATCCGGCCATGTCGACGAGGTCGGGATCGCAGCCCAGCCCGATGGCCATGCCGCGGCCGATCTGCGCCACCTCCAGCGAGTGCGTCAGCCGGGTGCGCGGCG
>JAVXWV010000057.1:0-6893 GCA_032230775.1 Mycobacterium sp.
TTCAACACCGAAAGCGAATATGACGTTGACGATCGCAGACAAAGCAATTCTGATCACGGGGGCCAATCGCGGTATCGGACAGGCGTTGGTGGAGGAAGCCCTGAATCGGGGGGCGAAGCGGGTGTACGCAGGTACGCGAAAGCCCATCACATACCCGGATGGGCGTGTGGTACCGCTGATTCTGGACGTGACTAAGGCGGATGACATCCAACGAGCGGTCGCGCAAGTCGACTCCGTCGATGTCCTCATCAACAACGCCGGCCTGGCGGTGTACGACGACCTGAGCGATCCTTCGGTGCTAGAAGAGCACCTCGCCGTCAATCTCTTCGGCGCCTATCGCATGATCCAGGCCTTCCTTCCGTCGTTGACTCACTCTGGTGGAGCCATAGTCAACAACCTGTCGGTGAATGCCCTCGCCCCGTTGCCGGTCATACCGGCCTACTCGGTCTCCAAGGCGGCCGCGTTCAATCTGACGCAATCGCTGCGGGTCCTATTGGCGGCGCAAGGCGTGCGAGTTCATGCCGTACTTATCGGGCCGGTGGACACCGACATGACCCGTGGCCTCGACATCCCAAAGGCTGCACCGGAATCCGTTGCACGCGGGATCTTCGACGGAGTGGAGAACGGCGAAGAGGAAATCTTCCCCGATGAGTTCTCCCGTTCGCTGGCCGAGAGTTGGCGCGGCGGCACGGCGAAGTACCTCGAGCGGCAGTATGCGGCGCTCACCGAAGCAGTGGGGGCCGAGGCACGATGAATCTGCCCCGACTCGCCTCCCAAGAGGAGTGGCTGAGGGCCCGCAAGGACCTTCTCAAAGAAGAGAAGGAAGTCACGCTCCGACGTGAAGCGCTCAATGCGCGGCGCCGCGAACTGCCCATGGTCAAGTTGGACAAAGAGTACGTCTTCGAAGGAATCGACGGAAAAGCCAGTCTGCCCGATGCTTTCGAGGGCCGTCGCCAACTCATCATCTACCACTTCATGTTCGGACCCGACGACAACGAGGGTCACAACAGTTGCTCGCTAATGGTGGACAACATCAGCCACGAGGAGCACTTGCATGCTCTCGAGACGACGATCGCACTCGTCTCTCGTGCACCACTGAGCAAGCTCTTGGCGTTCAAGGCACGAATGGGCTGGACGATTCCTTGGTACTCGTCCTTTGGCAGTGACTTCAACTACGACTTCCACGTCACCAACGACGAGTCCATCGCTCCAGTGCAGTACAACTACAAGGACAAAGCCACGCTCATCGAGAGGGGCACGCCCTGGTATGTCAGCGGCGAGTGGCAGGGCCTCAGCGTCTTCCTCCGAGACGGCGACGACGTCTTCCACACCTATTCGGCGTATGAACGCGGAATAGAGGGTTTGGTCAACACCTACAACTACCTTGACCTCACGCCACTCGGCCGGCAGACCCATGTCACCGAAATCCAATTCCACGACTCCTACGAGTCATGACGGACGAATCGCACCCGGCGCTAGCCGAAATGCAGTGACGGCAAATCGAGTCCGTCGACGCCGGTGTGCGCGAAGCCGGCCCAGTTGCGGCGCACGGTCTCGGCGAGGCGATCATCGACGGGGGAGCCACCGAGCATCGGTGCGTCGACCCACGCGGGCGCGTCGAACAGCAGTGGTAGTTCGATGCAGTGGCACGCCCGCATCCGCGCGGGTGACCAATCCACCCGAAATGTCGCGGCGCGACCGCCATTCCTGCGCCAGGTTTTGGCGAGTCGTCGCGCGGGCATTCCGAACACTCGCCGCGTCAGCGCAGCCGAGACAGTCCGCTCGATGACAGCACCCACCGGGCCGAGGCGTTTCAGCCGCGCAATGCGGGGGTTCATGGCGACGAACGGAGCACCGTCGTTGCGGGTGTAGCCGACAAGCAACTCGATGCGTCGCGCCGCATCACCCAAGCGGTCGTCGGCGTGTGAAGCGGGTGGCAGCGGGTCCGATCCCATGATGGGGCCGAACGCCATACTGCCGATCAATCCGAAGGGCGCCGCGGCCGCCGCTGCGGCGGTTTGGGCGTCCAGCAGTTCGCCTGTGGTGATCGCATTGGCCGCCTTCCGCATTGCGGCCGTCATCGCATCCCGACCGTCACGGATCCCGAGTGGTGCGCTCTGCATGATGGCGCGCTGGAACAGCCCCGTCGCCCGCTCGCACAGCGTCAGTGAGAGCACGGAATCCGCGCCTGCGGACTGCCCGAACACCGTCACCCGTTCGGAATCGCCGCCGAACGCGCCGATGTTGGCGCGTACCCACTCCAGCGCCAGGATCTGATCGCGTAGACCGAGATTGTCCACGCCGGTCGGGCTGAGATAGCCCAGGACGCCGAGCCGGTAGGTGACCCGCACGACGACGACCCGGCCTCGGCGCGCGAGATCGTCTGCGTCGTAATTCGGCGCTTCACCACCGCCCGACACGTACGCGCCGCCGTGGAACCAGACCATGACGGGCAGCCCGATCGCGTCGCTTGGCGCCGTCACCGAGAGCACCTGGCAGTCCTCGCTCATCGCGAGTCCGTCGACGACTGGGCCGGTGACCCACTCCAACCGGGACGGTAGCTGCGGGCAGGCGGGGCCACGCGCGGTGGTGTCGAGGACGTCGGACCACGGCGGGATGGGCTGCGGTGCGGAGAAGCGCGCGGCCCGGCCGTAGCGAATCCCGCGAGCGCGGAGCAGTTCGCCGTCGTCCTCGGCCAGCAGGGGTCCCGCTGGCGGGTCCAGGCGCCGACGCTGCACCCGTTCACGCTAATGCCCGTGCGCGCGGCTCAGAGGTCAAGGACGAGATCGCTGTGCGGCGTGGCCGTGCAGATAAGCACGGTACCGTCGGCGGGCTCTTCCAGCGGGGGTTGGCTGTAGTCAGTCGTTCCCTCGATCACAGGCGTCACGCATGTGTGGCACACCCCGCTTCGGCAGGAATACCGGGTCGGCACATCGCACGCCTCCGCGAGTTCGAGAAGCGTGTGGAAGCCGGGCGACCAACAGACGCTGAGTCCGCTGCGGGCGAAGGTGATTCGCGGTCCGGAGCCGGGTACACCTTCGGGAGGGTGTGGACGCCTTGGCGACGGCGCGCCGACGACGCCGGGGTTGATCGGCGCCAGCGCACCAAACAGTTCGGTGTGAATGTGGGCTGGATCGACCCCGGCCGCCGTCAGGGCTTCGCGGATGTCGTCCATGAACGCATTGGGGCCGCACAGGTATGCGGTGGCATCAGTCGGCAGACCCAGCTCGTCGATCGAGCGGCGATCGAGACGCCGCGGCCCGTCCTTGCCACGGGTGTAGAAGACCCGTTGGTGAGCGTCGGGCAGGGAGTCGAGCAGGGCGGTGACCTCCGCGGCGAATGCGTGCGAGGCGATGTCTTGCGTCGTATGCAGCCACCAAATCTGGCGCGTGCTCTGCGCCGCGGCCAACGCGTGTGCCATGGCCACAACAGGGGTGGCGCCGATTCCTGCGGACACCAGGATGACGGGGCTGGTCTCGTCGACGAGGTAGAAATCTCCTCGCGGCGCAGCGGATTCGACGATCGCGCCGGTCTTGGCATGGCTGTGCAGCCATTGGCTGACCTGCCCGTGGTCCTCCCGTTTGACGCTTATCCGGTAGTACCCCGCGGCCGGATCTCCTGACAGCGAGTAGCTGCGCATCGGCGGCGGATCACCTGCGTCGGGGATCTTGACTGTGAGGTACTGACCGGGAAGCGGCATCGGAAGGGCGCTGTCGTCGTCGGCCTCGAGCCGGATCGACATCACCGTCGGGCTCTCCGAATGGGTGGCCGCCACGCGTAGCCGCCGGAACCCACTCCATCCTGGTTCGACACCGATCGGCAGTTGTGTTGGGACGACGAGCATGTCGCGGAACGACTGCTGCCATCCGGGGCTGAGCGCGGGCACCTCGACGACCTTGCGCAGTAGCTCCATGTCGCGGCCCGGCAAGTAGAGCAGCGCGTCGACGTCGGCGACGCTGAGTTCGTGGCGACCGCGCCGGGTCAATACGATGTCATCGCCTGCCCGCACCAGACCTTCCGTGATGACCCTGAAGTAGAAGCCCGGGCGGTGTTGGGAGACAAGCAGGTTGGGCATATCGGGTACACCCAGACGCATGCCGACGCGGAAGCAGGTGACCCGTGGCTGCGTCACTTCGAACTCGGCATCCCCGATCCGATAGCGGTCGCCGATGCAGACGCTGCGGTCGTCAAGGCCGGTGACGGTGAAGTTTTCCCCGAACTGGCCGGGTTGCAGGTCATCGCGGCCGAGGTAGTCCCGCCAGAAGTCATACGATTCGGTCTGGTAGACCATGACGGCGCGTTGCTCCCCGCCGTGCCCGGCGAGGTCACCCTGGCCGTCGCCGTCGATGTTGAGCCTGCGCACCATCACTGGCCCGTCGACCGGGTTCTTCCAAATTCCGGTGTGAACCGTCTTGTCGCGCCACGGCACATCCTTGGGCAATCCGACGTTCACGGATACCAGCTGGGCGCCCATGCTGTCTCCTCAGGTCAGCGGTTCGCCGCCGTCGATCTTCAACGTAACACCGGTCATGAAGCTGTTGGTCATGGCGAACAGCACGGCGCCCGACACGTCGTCAGTCGTCCCGATGCGCCGTGCGGGATTGCTCCTTCATGAGCCCGGTCGCTATCCGGTCGCCTACTTTCCGCGAGGCGATGTGGAGTCCGACGTCCTGACCGCGGAAGACCGAGTCACCCAACATGGTGACCTCGGCGAGACGCGATGGTTCAGCGTCGGCGTCGACGGACGCGAGGCCAATCATGCTGCCTGGGAGTACACCGGGCTGCCCGCACACGCCGCTATGTTGTGCGGCCGGGTGGCGTTCGCGTGGCGGGCCATGGACGCCTTCTACGAGGAGGACGAACGCATTGTCGGTCACGCGGCGGACTTCTACCATCGCCTCGACATCCGCTCCACCTCGCGTCATCTCGTGGTGCGCGACGGCGAGCGGGTGATCGCCGACACCCACCGGCCGGTCGCCCTTTACGAGTCCGGCTTCGCGCCCCGCTGGTACGTGCTGCGCGACGATGCGGACGAATCGGCGCTGCAGCCCGTCGACGGGCAGACCTTCTGTCCCTACAAGGGGTTGGCCAGCTACTACACGATCGGAGAACACAAGCGAGCCGCTTGGTGCTACCCGGACGCATGGCCGGAGGCGGCGCGGGTGAGCAACCTGCTCTCCTTCGAACCCGACAAGATCGACGTCTACCTCGACGGCAGTCAGCTCCACCTCGAGCCCGGGCAGACGGTGGTCCCCCACGGTGTCGACCGTCGGCTGGACACCGACGAGATCCTGCAGAAAACCACGGCCTGAGGACCGACGATGAAGGCGTTGTTCGAGGTCGTAATTCTCCCTGTGTCCGACCCTGATTCCTCGCTGCTGTTCTACCGCGATCAGGTCGGCTTCGACCTCGACGTCGACTACGCGCCGTCACCGGAGCTCCGCGTCATCCAGCTGACGCCTGAAGAGGCAAGTACCTCAATCTAATTCGGCGTCGGCTTGACCGACGCTGCGGCCGGCTCGGTGCGCGGGCTGTACCTGGTGGTGCCTGACATCGAGGCGTCTCGCCGGGAGCTGATGGACCGAGGGGTTGACGTGGGCGGGATCCGGCACAAGGACACCGAGGGCGGCGACTGGCGCGGCGGATTTCTTCCCGGACTCGATCCAGGGCGGCCCGACTACGCGAGCTTCGCCGACTTCCGGGACCCCGACGGCAACGTGTGGGTGCTTCAAGAGCGTGGCCACCGATAATCGGCCGATGACCGCAGCCCCGTCCGTGCTCGTTTTCGATGTGAACGAAACCCTGATCGACATCGAGGCCCTGTCACCGCTTTTCCAGCAGATCCTCGGCGATGCGGGGGCGGTGCGTGAATGGTTTGGCCAGCTCGTGATGTATTCGATGACCACTGCACTGTCGGGCTGCTACGTCGATTTCTTCACTCTGGGTCAGGGTGTGCTGCGGATGCTCGGGGAGATCCACCGGGCGCCGATTTCCGACACGGACGCAGACCGCATCAAGCAAGCCATGATGACGATGCCCGCGCACCCCGACGTCGCCGACGGCCTCGAAACGCTGCGCGATATCGGGTTTCGGCTGGTGACCCTGACGAACTCACCGCCCAATCCGGGGGTCCCGAGCCCGCTGGAGAGCGCAGGACTCGGCGGGTATTTCGAGCGCCAGTTCAGCGTTGACGCCCGCCGCACCTTCAAGCCGGCCCGCGATGTCTACGAATACGTCTGCCGCGAACTGGAGGTCGCTCCCGCGCAGTGCATGATGGTCGCCGCGCACGTGTGGGACACCGTCGGTGCGCAGAGCGCGGGCTACGACGCGGCGCTGATCACCAGGCCGGGCAACGCGCCATTGCGGCTCGACGGGCTGCCGCAGCCGTCGCTCGTCGCTGCCGATCTGCGTCAGCTAGCCGAGCAATTGACGCCTGCTTGATCCCAGTAGGTCGCCTGACGCGATTCCTGCCAACGGACGATCAATTTCTGCCATCGGAATTAAAGCTCTGAACACTGTGTTTAACCGGTTAGATCGGGCAGAGAAGTTAGAAAATCTGGCCGACAATGGGTCCGAAGAATCGACACAGAAGAAGGCACCAAGATGAAGAAGTTCGGGTTTGCCACAGTCATCGCCAGCGGACTGGCCGCCGCCGTTCTGGGCTTCGCAGGACCGGCCCAGGCCGACTCCATCCACCACTACTGGGTCAATGACATCCAGCAGCAGGTGAGCGTGCCGCACGTCGACACCAGCGTTCACCAGAGCCGCTGACAACGCATCTCAACAAGAGGGGCACCCGCGTACCGGGTGCCCCTCTTCGTATGTCAGCGTGTCGACATGGTCAGCCACAAGCGCGTCGTGATCGCGGGACTCGGCGACAGCGGCATACTCAC
>JAVXWV010000066.1:0-3576 GCA_032230775.1 Mycobacterium sp.
TCGAGATGGTCACCCGATACGAACCCGACGCCGCAGGCATCTACGCGAAGCTCATGGAGGTGCTGCGCGAGCGCCACGGTCGGGAGATCTTCTCCGAAGACGGCTCGCTCGTCGACGACCAGGTCGCACAGCTGCTTGCCGGCCGCCAGATCGCGACCGCCGAATCATGCAGCGGCGGGCTGCTGGCCGCCAGGCTGACCGACCGTCCGGGTTCGTCTGCCTACGTCGCAGGCGGTGTCGTCGCCTACTCGAACGAGGCGAAGAGCGAGCTGCTCGGGGTCGAACCGGACCTGATCGCCACGCACGGCGCCGTGTCCGAACCCGTCGCCAACGCGATGGCCGACGGGGCGCTGAGCCGCTTCGGGGCGGACACCGCGATCGCGATCACCGGAATCGCCGGGCCAGGAGGCGGCACGGACGACAAGCCGGTCGGCACGGTGTGCTTCACCGTCAGGCTCGCCGACGGCGAGACGTTCACCCGCACCATCCGGTTGCCCGGCGATCGGTCCGATATTCGCGAGCGGTCGACGACCGTCGCCATGCACATGTTGCGACGCGTGCTCAGCGGTTGACGGCCGCACGTTCGTTGAGGCGGCGGCCCAGTCAGCCGCCAAACCTCCAGCGCGACCGTCGATGTATCGTCTCCCACCAACGCGGAGCACCACAGGAGGATCACCGATGACTGCAACCGACGAACGGCAGACGATCGCCGATTTCGCCGAACTCGGAGGGTGGCACCGCAGGAACATCGATCGCACCGACTACTACACCAAGGGTGGTGCCCGGGTGCAGGTGATCTGGCAGGGCACGGCCGCGATCAGCGGAGGCTCGCTGTACTACGACGACATCCTCACCGCGTACACGCGAGCGCTGAGCACGGTCCAGGATTGGCTGAAACGCTGATCAGCTGAACGCTGCCTTCGCTTCGGCCAGGTTGTCCGCCGCCAGCACCAGCCGGGTGTTGGTCGCCAGGTAAGCGGTGGTCAGGTTGACCTTCGCCTCGCCGAGTCTGTGGGCCACTTCGCCGAGCGCCCCCGGCCGGTCCTCGACGTCGAGCACTATCACTTCCTGCTCGGCCACGATCTTGATTCCGGCGTCCTGCAGGGCCTCGAACGCCGACGTCGCGTCCTGCACCAAGATGTGCACCTCGGCCTGGCCTCCGCCAGTGGTGAGCGCGCACAGGCCGGCGATGTTGGCGCCCGCCTTGCCAAGCACGTCGCCGACGCGGGCCAGCTCGCCGGGTTGATCATCGAGATAGAGCGTCAGATCGGTCGCCATGCGCGCTCCTTCCGTGCCGTTCAACCGTATCCGCTGAGCACGAAATTCGGATGCGCTGGGGCATCGCTATGTGGCACCGTCAAGTTCTGTGCTCGCCTCGGAGATTTCGACCGCGCTGGTGATCCGCTCCGCCACGGACGCGGACTGGCCGGCCATTTCGCTATTGGACGCCATCAGTTTCGGCCGGTTCGGGCACCCGGAGTCGTTGACCACATGGCGGTCGCTGATGCCGACCGACAGCACGGTCCTCGCCTGCGACGGTGCCGATATCGTCGGCATGGCCCACTACCTCGATCTGCGGCTGACCGTGCCCGGCGGGGCGGTATTGCCGATGGCAGGCATCACGATTGTCGGGGTCGCGCCAACCCACCGCCGCCGCGGCATCTTGCGCAGGATGTATACCGAGCTGCACAACCGCATTGCCGATGCGCGGTATCCGATCGCGGGTTTGACCGCCAGTGAGGGCGGCATCTACGGGCGATTCGGATACGGACCCTCGACGATCGAGCAGGGGTTCACCGTCGACCGCCGGTTTGCGCGCTTTCGCGACGATGCTCCCGATCCCGGTGGTGTGCGGATGGTCAAGCCTGCCGACCACCGCGACGACCTCGAGGCGATCTACGAACGCTGGCGCCAGCGCACACCCGGAGGCCTTGTACGTTCTGAGGCGCTGTGGGACGAGATGCTGATCGATCGTGAGTCGGTACGCCGCGGAGGCACCGAGTATTTCGCGTTTCTGCATCCCGACGGCTACGTCCTGTACCGGGTATTCGGCGACGACCCGATGAGCGTGTGGGTCAGCGAGTTGGTCGCGGCGACCACCGACGGGGGCATTGCGCTGAGCCGGGCGCTATTGGGACTCGACCTGATGGAGACGGTCGTCTTCTATACACATCCCGGCGATCCGTTGCCCTACCTGTTGGCGGATCACCGGGTGGCCCGCCTGACTCACTACGAGGATGACCTCTGGCTCCGCATCATGGACATCCCGACGACGCTGGAGGCGCGCAGGTATCAAACGGAGCTGTCGACGGTGCTCGAGATCTCGGACGGATTCCGCAGTGACGGTGGACGATTCGCGCTCGAGGTCCGCGACGGCTGTGCCCGCTGCACGCCGACGGACACCGATGCCGACATCCACATGGACCTCGAGGTGCTGGGCAGCCTGTACCTGGGCGCACACCGGGCATCATCCTTTGCCGCGGCAAACCGCTTGCACTGCAACGACTCCCGGATGATTTCACGTCTCGACGCGGCATTCGCCAGCGACGTGCCCGCCGCACTGGGTTTCGGCTTCTAGCGGATCAACGCTGCCCGTGGCGGTCCCACACGCCGATCATCGTGTCAAGGATCTCCTCGGCGCGGCCCAGCCCTGCGAGGTGGCTTTCGCCGGGCAGGTGATACAGCTCGACGTCGGGCAACTTGGCGACGACATGCTGCCCGTGCTCGAACGGCACGATGTGGTCGTGGTCGCCATGCCACCACCGGACGGGCACCTTGACCTCGTCGAGTCGAAAACCCCAGTCGCGGGCGAACACCACGACGTCGGCGAACGGTGCGGCCATCTGCTTGCGGCTGCCGTTGAGCAGGTCGTCGAGGAACATCGCCTTGATTTCCGGCCGCGCCAGCACTTGGCGGTCTGCCTCCGGTGATACCCGCCCGTACAGGTCGACGACGGGGGACCCGACCGGTCGTATCAACCGGATGAGCGAACTCGCCACCACTCCGATCGGACCGCCTGCCACTCGCAGCAGTGGCGCCACCCGCAACCCGACGGACCCCATCAAGCCTCCGCCAATGGCGTCGGAGCCCGTCGTCGGGGCGACACCGCCGATTACGCCTGCGGCCACCACCCGGTCGGGCATCGCCGCCGCGCAGGCCAGCGTGTACGGGCCACCGCCGGAGAGGCCGATGACCTCCATCTGGTCGATGCCGACGGTGTCGGCGATGGTGCGCAGGTCGTCGGCGAATGCAAAGACTGTGTCGTATTGATGGGGCGTCGAAGACCCGATGCCGGGCCGGTCGATACCGATCAGCCGGATCTGCCGTTTCTGGGCGTAGACGCGGGCCTCCATCGGGATCTGCCTGCGGGCGCCCGGCGTGCCGTGCAGCCAGAAAACGGCGCGGCCCTGCGGATCGCCGAACTCGGCGAACCCGATCTGGCGGTCGTCACCGACGGCGATGTTGCCTTCCAGCTTGGGACGGGCAATTGCGACAGGCATGGCATGAGTGTCTCATTCGGCCGAACGGAACAGGTACGACCCCACTGTCGTGATGCGGTCGTCGACTCCTTCGTCG
>JAVXWV010000150.1:0-5840 GCA_032230775.1 Mycobacterium sp.
TCTGGCTGGTTGTCGCCGGGATCACCAATACCCTCGTCCCGCAATTGGAGGTCGTCGGCGAAGCCCACAACGTGGCGCTGAGTTCCCCTGATTTTCCGTCCCTGCTGGCGTTCAAAAAAATCGGCGCGGTGTTCAAAGAGTTCGACTCCGACAGCGCGGCAATGATTGTGCTAGAAGGAGATCAGCCGCTTGGTGCGGATGCGCATCGCTACTACGACACGCTGATCCAGCGCATTTCGCAGGATCACAAGCACGTTCAGCACGTTCAGGACTTCTGGGGGGACCCGCTCACGGCGGCCGGTTCACAAAGCTCAGACGGCAAGGCGGCCTACGTCCAAGTATTTCTTGCAGGCAATCAAGGCGAAGCGCAGTCCATCGAGTCTGTCGACGCAGTCCGCGACATCGTGAACCACACGCCTGCACCACCCGGCGTCAAGGCCTATGTCACCGGCGCGGCACCGCAAGTGGCCGACCAATTCGAAGTGGGCAACGAAGGCACGACAAAGGTCACCATATTGACGGTCGTGGTCATCGCCTTAATGCTGCTGTTGGTCTATCGCTCACTGGTGACCATGCTTCTGGTGCTTGTCACTGTCCTCGTCGAAATGTCCGCCGCGCGTGGGATCGTGGCCGTCCTGGGCAACTCCGGGATCATCGGTCTGTCGACGTACGCGACCAACATCCTCACGCTGCTGGTCATCGCGGCAGGCACCGACTATGCGATCTTCCTCCTCGGCCGCTATCACGAAGACCGCAGCAATGGGCTAGACCGCGAAACCGCGTACTCCAACATGTATAGCGGGACCTCCCATGTCATTTTGGGGTCAGGTCTGACGGTCGCCGGTGCGGTCTTCTGCCTGAGCTTCACCCGAAATTCCTATTTTCACAGCCTCGGCATTCCCGCCGCGATCGGCGTTCTGGTGGCATTGGTGGCGGCGCTCACCCTTGCGCCGGCGGTGCTGACCATCGGCAGCCGCTTCGGCCTGTTGGAACCGAAGCGCAGAGCACGCACACGGGGATGGCGCCGGATCGGTACGGCGATCGTTCGATGGCCCGGGCCGATTCTCGTCGCAACGTTGGCGCTGGCCGCGGTGGGTCTGTTGGCGTTGCCCGGCTACAAGACCAGTTTCGACATCGGCCGGTACATGCCAGGCAGAGCGCCATCCAATGTCGGCTACGCCGCCGCCGAGCGCCACTTCTCGAAGGCCCGGCTCAATCCCGAACTTCTGATGGTCGAGGCGGATCATGATCTGCGGAATCCGACCGACATGATCCTGTTGGAGCGGGTGGCCAAGGCTGTATTCCACACGACCGGCGTTGCCCAGGTGCAATCCATCACCCGCCCATTGGGCACGCCGCTCGACCACACGTCGATTCCGTTTCAGATCAGCGCGCAAAGCGCCGGTCAGATACAGAATCTCGGCTATCAGCAAGACCGCGCCAACGACTTACTAAAACAGGTCGGTGAGATCGACAAGACGATCGGTATTCTGCGGAACCAGGCTGCCCTGCAGCAGCAGGCGAACGATGCGACGCACGAACAGGTTAAGGCGTTTCACGAAACCGTCGCCGTGACTCAGGACCTGCGTGACAAAATCGCCAACTTCGATGACTTCTTCCGGCCGTTACGCAACTACTTCTATTGGGAGCCACACTGTTTCGACATCCCGATCTGCTTTGCGCTGCGATCGCTCTTTGATGCGCTCGACGGGATCGATGCGCTGACCGACCAGTTGGCAAATGTCACAACGAGTCTGGACAAATTGGATTCGGTTCAGCCGAAGTTGCTCAACCTGATCCCACCCCAGATCGCCAGTCAGCTGACCAATCGCGACCTGATCATGACCAACTACGCCACTCTGTCAGGAATCTACAGTCAGAATGCGGCGGCGTTGCAGAACGCGACTGCCCTGGGGGCAGCGTTCGATGCCTCGAAAACGGACGACTCGTTTTACGTTCCGCCGGAGGTGTTCAGCAACGCCGAATTCCAGCGCGGCCTGAAACTGTTCCTCTCGCCAGATGGCAAGGCCGCGCGGATGATCATCACCCACGATGTTGATCCCGCCACGCCTCAGGGCATCTCGCACATCGACGCGATCAGACACTCGGCGCAGGAGGCCATCAAGGGAACGCCTTTGGCGGGCTCCAACATATACATCGCAGGCACCGCGGCGACCAACAAGGACATCGGAGAGGCCGCCAAGTACGACCTGATGATCGTCGCCATCGCCGCGCTCAGCCTGATCCTGCTCGTCATGATGTTCATCACCCGAAGCCTGGTCGCTGCGCTGGTCATTGTCGGCACCGTGGCGCTGTCACTCGGCGCCTCAGTCGGTCTGTCGGTACTGGTTTGGCAGCACATCCTGGGCATCCAGTTGTACTGGGTCATAATCCCCCTTGCCGTCGTCCTGTTGCTGGCAGTGGGTTCGGACTACAACCTGCTGTTGATCTCTCGCTTCAAAGAAGAGATCGGCGCCGGTTTGAACACCGGCATCATCCGGGCCATGGCGGGTACCGGCGGAGTCGTCACCGCAGCCGGATTGGTGTTCGCCTTCACCATGGCTTCCTTCGCCTACAGCGATCTGCTCGTGCTCGGACAGATCGGCACGACGATCGCAGTTGGGCTGCTTTTCGACACGCTGATCGTGCGCTCGTTCATGACGCCATCCATCGCTGTGCTTCTCGGACGGTGGTTCTGGTGGCCTCTGCGAGTGCGCCCGCGTCCGGCGAGCACGATGCTTCGTCCCTACGGAACTCGCCCCGCTGTTCGCCAACTTCTGTTGTGGGAGGACGACGATGACACACAGCCGATTGCAGGAGCCAAGTCCTAGCCCGCGAAACCACTCAGACGAAGTCCGAGCCCCCGTCGACGTTCACTGTCGCCCCCGTGACGTACCCGTTGCGTCGGGAAACCAGGTAAGCCGTGATGGAGGCGATCTCCTCGGGGACCCCTGCGCGGCCGAGATCGCACGGCTGATGGAAGTTGTTGTCGATCCACGTCATGACGTCGTGCGGATTCGATGCGTCGAGGCCGTCGGCGGTGAGGATGTCTTTGAGGTTTTCGGTGAAGCTCGCCGTCACGATGGTGCCTGGACACACACAGTTCACCAGGATGCCGTCCTTGGCAAGGCTTTTCGACAAGTTCTTGGTCACGCTGGACAGCGCTGCCTTGGACGCGGTGTACGCGACAATGCGTGGATTCTGTCGCTGAATGGAATGTGCGGACAGGGTCACGATGCGCGCCCAGTCAGCGGCACGGAGCATGGGCAATGCGGCGCGAATCGAGCGCACGCCCGACATGGTGCCCAGTGCGAAAGCCGCGTCCCATTCTGCATCGCCCATCACATCGAAGTACCCGTCGCCAGGTCCGATGGTGTGTACCAAGCTGTTCAGCTGACCCCAGCGATCGGCCACGACGGTGAAGGCGTCAACGATGGACACAGCGTCGGCCATGTCCACGCTGATTCCCACGGTGTCCGGGGCGCCTGCGGCCCTGAGCTTTTCCTCTGCTGCATCGAGAGCTGCCTTGCCACGGGCCATGACGGCCACGCGGGCTCCCTCCGCCGCCAAGGTTTCGGCGATGGCCAGCCCCATGCCCTTGCTGCCGCCGGTGACGACGGCTGTCGATCCGGCCAACCCTAGGTCCACAGTCTCTCCTCCTGATCAGGTTGCGGCTGCGTGGTTCCCGGCAGTTCGAGTGATCGTCGCCGCCGCTACGCCCAAGCCACGCAGGCAGAATCGGAGTGTGCGCTGTCGGACTTCCGCGCGCTCGCAGTCGCCCGTTGCCCATTGCCGTTCGGTGCTGGCCCACACGACGCCGTGTATCGACTGCGCCCCGCTCACCGGATCGACATCACGAAACGCACCCTGTTCCAGACCTCGCTGAATCTGGTCGGTGAGTGGCTCGAGCATCTCAGCGTACGCCGGCTGGATCAGCTCCGGAGACGCGAAACTCTGCGATTGGGCCTCGAGGGACATGTGGCGCAGATCGGATTTGATGCTCTCGCTGAACGCGAGGTCGAGTCGTCCGTCGATCCAGGCGGCAACGGCCTCGACGGGGCCGCCTGCTGCCGCCATCCTCCTTCTCAGTCTTCGCTTTTCGGTTCTTGCCATCTCTAAGAAGACCGCTGACACCAGCTCATCTTTCGATTCGAAATGACGATAGAACGCGCGAGTGCTCAGCTCGGCGCGTTGGAGGACCGCCGCGATGCTCAGCCCCTGGACGCCTTGCTCGCGGAGGGATTCCGATGCAGCTGTCAAGATCGCACAACGGGTATCGGGGTCGGGAGCAAGCTTGTTTCGCCGCCGCGTGGCTGGGGCGCTCATGCGGTCGCGTCATACGTGTCGAGGTACTCCCTGAAGCGTTCGCGCACGCCCGCGGGGGTCAGGCCGAAATCGGCCAGCTCGTAGTCATGCGCGCCGCGAGCGCCTGGCTTGTGCTCGGCGGCCCACTGCTCGACCGAGCCGGCGGCGGCGTCGGAGAACACTAAGTCCAACGACTCGTACGTCTCCCTCAGGGTATTGACCGGGTCCGACTGCAAGTCCGCGAATGCGACATCGGAAAACCGCTCCTCGCCAACACGTTTGCGGAAGTCCATCGCTCGACTGACAGCCTGAGCCCAGCTGTCAAGCTGCTCTGCACCGAGTTCTTCGGGGTCGTCGCGATCGCTGCTCCAGCTACGCACGTATCGGATAAGGCTGCATACCGAACCCATGACCTTGGCCGGATCGCGATGGCTCCACATGAATTTGGCGTTGGGGTACGCCTCGACGAGCGCGTCGAGCGCAAACATGTGTACGGGTGTCTTGAGGTGCCACAGGACCGGTGGACAGTGCCACTGCAGAAGTTTGAGCACGCGACGGTGAAACGTGTATGTCTCGCGCATATCGCAGTCCATCAGCCACGCCAAGTAACTCGGTACTCGCACGGCGCCGTCAAAGTGGAAGGTGCGAAAGCTCATTCCCATGAGGTCTTGACATTCGGTCGCTGCCGTCGGTTCGGAGTTGTACAGCGTCTTCATGAGCGGGAACATGTCGTTCAACATGTTCAGCCCGGCTTCGGCCTGCGCGATGCGGGGATCGGTGTACTGGGTTGCGGCCTCCGGAGGCGGGGTAGGAGCCTGCGATTCCCACATCCGCAGCGACCGAAACTGGGGGTCGGCTGCAACCAATTGGCTCAGAGCGGTTGTGCCCGTCCGTGGTAAGCCGATGACGAACACCGGGCCGCCGACCACCTCATCGTCGATTTCGGGGTGTCGGGCATAGGTGTCCTCGACCTTGAGTCGTTGGATTAGGGCGTTACTGATCGTGGCGTGTTGAATGACCGCGCCCATCTCGGAGAGCTCAGCTTCGGTGTTCAATGCTTCGACGGTGCGCTCGAGGCCTTCCCGGTAGTAGGGCGACCCGAAGTCGTCGAGGCCCGTCGCCGCGCGGGCCCCGTTTTCGAGTTCGTCGGCCGAGAATGTCACCTTGCGAACCTTTCGTGCACGGCGCGCCTGCGGCGCTCAAGGACAGCTGCGCGCTCTTCGGCCGTCACTCGCCGGGTGTCAGCAGGCAGTGCAGATGCGATGTCATCGAGGGCCACCACGCGGGCGCCGGGTGTCGGTGCGGTCGTGGTGCGCACGCAACGAAGGATCATCGCGCCATTGCTGTGGCCTGCGGTGTCGAGCCAGTTCGCAACGCCGGGGTCGCGTCCACACAGCACGACCCGCACCAACCCGTCGGAATCCACCACGGCCTGATGGCCATTGAGGCTGGACTGATGTCGTCCGTAGTGGATGGTCTCCCACCACGGGTTGCCGAGTGAATAACTCCAGTAGACGCCTTGGGGTGGTTCAACT
>JAVXWV010000166.1:0-11607 GCA_032230775.1 Mycobacterium sp.
GCTCGCCAAGGAGGGCGCCAGCGTCGTCGTCAACGACCTCGGCGGTTCGCGCGACGGCACCGGCGCCGGACATTCGATGGCCGACGACGTGGTCAAGGAGATCAAGGACGCCGGCGGCCGGGCGGTCGCCAACTACGACAGCGTGGCGGAGGCCGAGGGCGCCGAGAACATCATCAAGACCGCGATCGACGAGTTCGGCAAGGTCGACGGCGTGGTGAGCAACGCCGGCATCCTGCGCGACGGCACGTTCCACAAGATGCCGTTCGAGAACTGGGACTCTGTCCTCAAGGTGCACCTGTACGGCGGCTACAACGTCATCCGCGCGGCCTGGCCGCACTTCCGCGAGCAGAGCTACGGCCGCATCGTCGTCGCGACGTCGACCAGTGGCCTGTTCGGCAACTTCGGACAGGCCAACTACAGCGCCGCCAAGCTGGGGCTCGTCGGCCTGATCAACACGCTGGCGCAGGAGGGCGCGAAGTACAACATCAAGGCAAACGCCCTCGCGCCGATCGCCGCCACCCGGATGACTGAGGACATCCTTCCGCCGGAGGTCTTCAAGAAGCTCACGCCCGAATACGTAGCACCGGTCGTCGCCTATCTGTGCACCGAAGAGCTGCCGGAGACGGCGTCGGTCTTCATCGTTGGCGGCGGCAAAGTACAGCGCGCCGCGCTGTTCCAGAATGAAGGGATCACGTTCACCGAGGTGCCGTCGGTCGACGACGTCGCCGCGAAGTGGGGCGAGATCACCGACCTCTCGGCGGCGCAGCGGGCCAACTTCAGCCTCGGCTGAGCATCGGATGAAAGCGCTTGTCGCGCGGGAGCTTTCAGGACCGGCAGGGCTGGATTACACGGACATAGGAGATCCAGCCGATGTTGTCGATCAAAATTCGGTCGTCATCGATGTCGGCGCCGCCGGGGTGAGCTTTCCCGATCTGCTGCTCCTGCGCGGCGAGTATCAGTTGCGGCTCGAGCCGCCGTTCATCCCCGGCATGGAGGTCGCTGGAGTAGTGCTATCGGCGCCCTACGAGTCCGAATTCGTGCCGGGCCAACGGGTGACGGCACTTTCGATGCTCGGCGGCTGGGCGGAACAAGTCGTGGTTTCGCCGGGCAGTATTCGGCCCACCCCCGACGACATCGACGACGCCGAGGCCGTCGCGCTGCTCGGCAACTATCAGACGATGTATTTCGCGCTGGGCCGCCGCGGTGCGCTGCGCCACGGCGAGACGGTGTTGGTGCTTGGCTCGGCCGGTGGCGTCGGCACAGCTGCCGTTCAGATCGCCAAGGCGTTGGGCGCCAAGGTGATCGCGATGGTGCACCGGCCGCACGCAGCTGAGTTTGTACGGTCGCTGGGCGCCGACGTGGTGCTGCCGTTGACCGACGGGTGGCCCGACGCGGTGCGCGAGCACGCCGGCGGCGCAGGGGTCGACATGGTGGTCGACCCGATCGGCGGCGAGGCGTTCGACGACGCGATCCGAGTGCTTGCGACAGAAGGCAGGCTGCTCGTTATCGGCTTTGCGGCGGGCGGGATTCCGACGGTCAAGGTCAACCGGCTGCTGCTGCGCAACGTCGCGGTGATAGGCGTCGGCTACGGCGAGTACGTCAACCGCAAGCCAGGCTCCCAGGCGGTGTTCGAGTTCGGGGTCGCCGAGTTGGTCAAGGCCGGACTGCGGCCGCCGCCGCCGGTGCGGTTCCCGCTGTCGAAGGGCGCAGAAGCGTTGCAGAGCCTGGCCGACGGCGGAGTGCTCGGCAAGGTCGTGCTGGAGCCGCGATGACACCGACAGCGCTCGCCTTCGACGTGTTCGGCACCGTCGTCGATTGGCGCTCCAGCATCATCCGCGAGCTGGAGCAGTTCGGTCGAACCCATGGGGTCCAACAGGATTGGCCTGCCCTCGCCGACAGCTGGCGCGCCGGATACGCCCCTGCGATGGATCGAGTGCGTCGCGGCGACCTTCCGTGGACGAGGATCGACGATCTGCATCGGATGATCCTCGAGGAGCTCCTAGGCGCGGCTGGTATCACGTCGATCTGCGTTGAGGACGTCGACGAGCTCAACCGGGCCTGGCACCGTCTCGACCCATGGCCGGACACCGTGTCGGGGTTGACCCGGTTGAAGGAAAAGTTCACCATCACAACGCTTTCCAACGGCAACATGTCGCTGTTGACCAACATGGCCAAACGAGCTGGGCTGCCGTGGGACTGTGTGATTTCCGCCGAACTGTTCCACCACTACAAGCCGGACCCGCAGGCCTACCTCGGCTGTGCCGATCTGCTCGGCGTGCCGCCGGACGAACTCATGCTCGTCGCCGCGCATACCAGCGACCTCAGGGCGGCGCGCGATGCCGGACTGATGACCGCGTACGTTGACCGGCCGCTGGAATTGGGCCCCAACCGGCCTGCTCAGAGGGTGGACGACGGCGAATTCAATTACACCGCAACGGATTTTCTGAATCTCGCGGACCAGCTGGGGACGTGATCCGACGGCGTACGGTGGAAGGGTGACCGAGCAACTGCACACCGAACTGCCACAGGCGCTCCACAGGGCGCTCGACCTACTCGCCGAGCCGCCTGCCGACCCGGACGTCAGCAAGGGCTACCTCGACCTGCTGAAAGAGTCGGCCGAGTCGCCGCCAAAGAACACTGGCGCCATCCAGGCGGCGTGGGCGTCGGGGATCGGGTCGATGCTCTACGACAACGCCCAGTTGATTGCGCGCAGGATACTGAACATCTGGCAGGCGCCGATCGAGTGGCTGAGCATCCCGTCCGGCGGGGTCGCCCTCGACGTCGGCAGCGGGCCGGGAAACGTCACCGCCTCACTCGCTCGCGCCGCAAGCCCGGATGGTCTCGCACTGGGCGTCGACATCTCCGAGCCGATGCTGGCCCGCGCGGTCCGCGCCGAAGCCGGTCCGCAGGTTGGCTTCGTGCGGGCGGACGCCCAGCAGTTGCCGTTGCGTGACGAAACCGTCGACGCCGTCACCTCCCTCGCCATGTTGCAGCTGATACCCAACCCGGGGGTGGCGCTCGCCGAGATGGCCAGGGTGCTGCGGCCCGGTGGCCGCATCGGCGTGATGGTGCCGACCGCGGGATCTGCCGGTCCGCTCTGGGGCATCCTTCCCGACGGTGGAGCCAGATTCTTCGGCGAGGACGAACTCGGCGACATCGTCGAAGACCTCGGCCTCATCGGCGTGCGGACGAGAAGCCTCGCCAACTTCCAGTGGGTCCGCGCGAAGAAACCCTGACCCGTTCAGAGCCAGTAGATTCGAAGCCGTGAGCACCGTCGGCATCGTCTTTGTGGCGCTGGCCATAGCCGTCGGACTTGTCGGCATCGTGGTGCCGCTGTTGCCGGGCACACTGTTGGTGTTCGCCGCGATAGCGGTCTGGGCGTTTGTCGAGAACAACGTGACCGCGTGGGTGACCCTCGGCGTGGTGGCCGCGGTGCTGGCCGCCTCCACGTTGATCAAATACCTGTGGCCGGCGCAGCGGATGCGGGCGGCAGACGTGAGCACGTGGAGCCTGTTGGCCGGCGCGATGCTCGGCATCATCGGCTTCTTCGTTGTTCCGGTCCTGGGCCTGGTAATCGGGTTCGTGCTCGGCGTGTACCTGGCCGAACTGGCGAACCGACGCGATCAGCGGCTGGCGTGGACATCGACTAAGCACGCGGTGAAGGGCGTTGCCCTGTCGGTCGGCGTGGAGCTGACGGGCGCGCTGCTCGCCACCGCGGCCTGGGTGTTCGGGGTGTATCTGACCCAGTAGGGATAGTTCAGAGGAGGTGCAGGCGATGGCGCATCATGACCTTGCCGCGTTTGTGGGATGCGCACTGCGGATTCGAGTTTGAGACGCGCGACGTCGACGCAACCATGGCCACCATGGTTGCCGAACCGTACGTCAACCACATTCCCACCATGACCGGTGGTGTCGGCTTCGACAAGTTGCGCGATTTCTACGCGAACCATTTCATCGGCGTGAACCCACCCGACTTCGAACTGGTGCCCGTCAGTCGCACCGTCGGAGAGACTTCTGTTGTCGACGAGTTCGTAGCGCGGTTCACTCACACCACACATATCGATTGGATGCTGCCGGGGATCCAACCGACGGGGCGCTCCGTGGAGATTCCGTTGGTCGCGATCGTGCAGTTTGACGGCGACAAGCTCGTGCACGAGCACATCTACTGGGATCAAGCCAGCGTGCTGGTGCAGCTGGGTTTACTCGAAGCCGACCGGCTACCCATCGCCGGTGCCGAAACCGCGCACAAGGTGCTCGATCCTTCCCTGCCAAGCAACACATTGATGGAATCCGCCCCCTAGATCGTCGATCGGCTGCCTACCATCAGCCCATGCGTGGTTCGAAGATTCTGATCACCGGTCCGACCGGCCAGGTCGCAACCCCCATCGCCAAGGCGCTTGCCGCCGACAACGAGGTGTGGGGCATCGCCCGGTTCACCGACGCCACCGCCCGAGAGGGCCTCGAGAAGGCGGGGGTGCGATGCGAGACAGTCAATCTGGCCGCAGGGGATTTCCGCGCGATCCCGTCCGACTTCGACTACGTCATCAACCTCGCGGTCGCCAAGAGCGGCAGATGGGACAAGGATCTCGCGGCCAACGCGGAGTCCGTCGGTCTCCTGATGGCCCACTGCCCCGACGCGAACGCTTTTCTGCACTGCTCGTCGGCCGCGGTGTACGACCCGCCGGACGACGAGCCGCGGACGGAAGCCACCGCTCTTGGCGACAACCACAAGACGATGTTCCCGACGTACTCCATCTCCAAGATCGCCGGCGAGGTCGTCGCACGGACGATGGCGCGCGCACTGGGTGTGCCCACCGTCATCGCGCGGCTCAACGTGCCGTACGGAGACAACGGCGGGTGGCCGTTTTATCACATGGAGATGCTGCTGGCCGGTGTCCCGATCCCGGTCCCACCCGGTGGGCCTGCCCGCTACAACCCGATCCACGAGGACGACTTCATCGCGACCCTGCCGAGGCTGCTCGACGTGGCGTCGGTGCCTGCGACCACGGTCAACTGGTGCGGTGAGCAGACCGTCAGCCTGCAGGAATGGTGTGGCTACCTCGGCTCGCTGGTGGGCAGGGAACCCGTCTTCGAAGAGAGCACGCAGGCGCTGCGCGGCGGCCCCACCGACGCGACCCGGATGCGGGAGTTGCTCGGCGGCACAAAGGTCGACTGGCGCGACGGGATGCGTCGGATGGCAGCCAAGTTCCACCCGGACCTGGTCGGTGTGTGAACCAGCTCTGCTATCCGAGGAGCGCGGAGCGCACCTTCGCTATCTCATCGGTCGTCACGCCCGCTGCCGCGAGATAGCTAGCCAACCCGCCGTAGTTCTCGTCGATCGTGCGGCGTGCGGCGTCAAGGTATTCCGGCTGCACGCCGAGCACCGCGTCGGTCAGTCGCGCCTCGGCGAAGGTGAGCTCCTCGTCCGTTTCGGTGCGCTCGCGGACAGATTTCAGGATCGCTTCCCGCAGCCGCGGCACCGCCTCGTTGCTGCGCAGGAAATCGGCGAGCACAACGTCACGGTCAACGCCGATCGCATCGAGGACGGCAGCCACGGCGAAACCGGTTCTGTCCTTACCGGCAAAACAGTGCGCGATCACCGGACGGCCGGCGCCGAGTAACGAAATAACTTGCCGCACAGCGCGTTGCGCGCCTCCCAGGGTCGGGAACCGCTGATACTCCTCCGTCATGAACCGCAGCGCCGCCACTGCCATGTCCTCGTCGTCGGGCTTCTCGGTCATCATCTTCTGGAACGCCGTCTCGTGCGGCGCCTCACCGTCCACCGCCGTGACCTCGTGAAAGTGCAGATGGTGGACCTCCACGCCCGCAGGCACCGCTCCCTCTCCGTGCCGCTCCACTTCGCGCGACGACCGCAGGTCGGCGACGTCGGTGATGCCGAAGCCGAGCAGCGCCGCCCGCCCCGAGTCGTCGAGCCCGCTCAGCTCGCTGGAGCGGAAGAATCGGCCGGGCCGAATACCGGTCTCCTCGGCGACGTCGCGGAAGTTCCACGCCCCTGACAGGGCGTCGGGCGTGGGGGTCACCTAACGAATCCCGTCAGTCACCGACTGTGTCACTGCGGCTGCGAACGCCGACTTCTCGCGGCCCAGTTCGGAACGCGCGATCGTGCGCATGTGCACCTCGTCGGGACCGTCGAACAGCCGCATCGCCCGGTGCCAGCCGTAGAGGCGGGCCAGCACGGTGTCGTCGCTGATGCCCGCGGCACCGTGCACCTGGATGGCACGGTCGACGACGTTGCACGCCATCTGCGGTGCGACCGCCTTGATCATCGCGACCAGTTGTTGCGCTTCTTTGCTCTTGTTGCCGTGCTGGTCGATCGTCCATGCCGCCCTGTGACACAACAGTCGGCTCTGGTCGATCTCGTTGCGGGACAGCGCGATCTGCTGTTGCACGACTCCCTGGTCGGCCAACGGCTTGCCGAATGCGATGCGCGTGTTGACCCGGTCGATCATCAACGCCATGGCGCGTTCGGCGACGCCGATCGCGCGCATGCAGTGGTGAATACGCCCGGGCCCCAGGCGGGCCTGCGCGATCGCGAAGCCGCCCCCTTCTTCTCCGAGCAGGTTCGCAACCGGCACGCGGACGTTGTCGAAGGTGATCTCGCAGTGGCCGTGCTGGTCCTGCCAGCCGAACACCGGCAGCGACCGCAGCACCGTCACTCCCGGGGTGTCGATCGGGACCAGGATCATCGACTGTTGCTGATGGCTTGCGGCGTCGGGGTTGGTGCGGCCCATCACGATCATGATCTTGCAGCGCGGATCCGCCGCACCCGAGATCCACCACTTGCGGCCATTGATGACGTAGTCGCCGCCATCGCGCAGCATCGTCGTCTGGATGTTGCGGGCGTCGCTTGAGGCCACCGCAGGCTCGGTCATGGCGAACGCGCTGCGGATCTCGCCGTTCAGCAGTGGCTCGAGCCACTTCTTGCTCTGATCTTCGTTGGCGAACAGGTGAAGGGTCTCCATGTTGCCGGTATCGGGGGCTGCGCAGTTGGTCACCTCGGGGGCGATCTCCATGCTCCAACCGGTCAGCTCGGCGAGCGGCGCGTACTCCAAGTTGGTCAGGCCCGACTCGGACGGCAGGAACAGGTTCCACAGCCCGCGGTCCTTGGCCAGCTTCTTGAGCTCCTCGATGACCGGCGGAACGGTGTGGTCGTCGGGCCCCTTCTCGTGCCGGTACGCGTCGTAGTCCTTCTCGGCGGGGAACACGAATTCCGTCATGAAATCGGAGAGCCGCTCGTGGTAGTCCTGTGCCTTGGCCGACAACGCGAAGTCCATGGCAGCCACATTAAACGGTCGCCAGAATGGAGTGATGACCGAGAGCCGTCCGCCCTTTCCACCGTTCACCCTCGAAACCGCGATCCAGAAGGTGCAGGCGGCGGAAGACGCCTGGAATACTCGCGATCCCGAACGGGTCAGCCTGGCGTACACCGTCGACTCCCAGTGGCGGAACCGCGACGAGCATGTTGTCGGACGCGAGGCGATCGTCGCGTTTCTCACCCGCAAATGGCAGCGCGAACTCGACTACGTACTGCGAAAGAGCCTGTGGGGCTTCCGGGAGAACCGGATGGCGGTGCGTTTCCAGTACGAGTGCCGCGACGCCGCAGGGCAGTGGCACCGCAGCTACGGCAACGAGCTTTGGGAGTTCACCCCGGAGGGCCTGATGGCGCGGCGGGAGGCCAGCATCAACGACGTGAAGATCGACGAGTCGGAGCGGCGATACTTCGGCCCGCGACCGGAGTCGGAGTACGGGATCGACATCCCGCTCTGGTGACGTGAAGAGGCCCTCCCCAGGAATACGCCGCCCGGGGAGGGCCTCTGTGGAGGGGGGTTTGTAATTATTCGGCGTCTGGCACGTCGAACGCGAAGCCGTGATGCCGATGCCACCGGTGGCCGGGGATCACCACGACGGGCGGCCTGGCGATCGTGTTCGGGGTGGCGACGATGCCGGGGCGTGGTGTCGGCTCGTAGGAGTAGGTGCCTGCGTTGGCCATCCCTGCCAGGCCGAGGGCAGCGCCGCCGAGGATGCCAGCCGAGACCGCGGGCAGTGCGATGTAGCGGGCGAAGCGGCGGGTGATCCGCGGAGAATCTGTGGTCATTTCTGAATCCTTCTGTGGTGGTTATGTTTTCGGTCCGGTTCCGGTGCGTCCGGCGTTGAGATAACTCTCTCGCATCGCGTCGGAGAATTCTGTCGGGCGATCGGCGGTTGAAGCGGTGGAATCCCGTGTCCCCCGATCGGTGGATAGCGCCAGAAATGAGAAACCCTCCCCGGGGCCGCGGGGAGGGTTTCTGTCTGGGGGGATCAGCGGGTGTAGCCCGGCTGCAGATCCTGGAGGTGGTGGATCCCGTGGTGCCAATGCCAGCCCGGCATGGCGTTGGGGGCCGGGTGGGCCTTGACGCCGGGCGTCGCGACGATGTTCGGCTGATTGACGTCGGTGGTGGCCGCGTAGGCAGCACCGGCAAGACCGAGTGCGGCTGCGACGATGATTCCGGCCGAGATCAGCAGGAGGAAGTAGCGGGCGATGGGGCTCATTTCGAATTCCTTTGTCTTCGTTGACGTTTGGTGTCCTGCGCCGATGTGTTCCGGCGATGACTTAAGACTGCTGCAGCGAAGACGCTTTGTATGTCGGGCGATCGGAGGTTGAGCAGGATGAACCGGCTGTCCCCCGATCGGGGGAACGGCGTTGTGGTTGGCCGCTACGGCCAGGCGCTAGACGCGGATGTCGTCGGCGACGGCCTGGAGCGCGGCGAGGTGCTCATCGACCGTGCGCAGGCCCGCGCCCATGGTGTTCACCGACACGTGGGTGGCGCCTGCCGCGGTCCACCGCGCCAGTTCCTCGGCGGCGTGTTGCCGGTCACCGCGCCAGGTCACCCGGCCTTCCATCCCGATCGCCGACGGGTCCCTGCCCGCTGCGATGGCTGACTGTGCGACGAGCTCGCGCGCCTCGTCGAGTTGTGGCCCCGGCGACATCATCGGGAACCAGCCGTCGGCCAGCCGGCCTGCGCGCTTCAGCGCCGGCCGTGATGCGGCACCGATCCACACCGGGATGGGCCGTTGCACGGGCAGCGGCGCAAGGCCCGCGCCCGTCACCTTATGGTGTGCGCCGTCGAACGACACCGACGGCTCGGTCCACAGCCGCCTCATCAGCTCGACCTGCTCGCCCAACCGCTTGCCGCGGTTGGTGAAGTCCTCGCCAAGGGCCTCGTACTCGACGGTGTTCCAGCCAAGTCCCACACCAAGGCGTAGGCGTCCCTCGCTGAGCAGATCGACCTCGGCGGCCTGCTTGGCGACGAGCACCGCCTGCCGTTGCGGGAGGATGATCACCCCGGTCACCAGCTCAAGGGTGGTGGTGATGGCAGCCAGGTAGCCGAACATCACAAGCGGCTCGTGGAACGTCGTGTGGACGTCGTACGGACCCGACCAGCCAGCGTGCACCGCCGGGTCGGCGCCGACGACGTGGTCGTACGCCAGGAGGTGGCTGAAACCCAGTTCCTCGACGCGTTGGCCGTAGGCACGGACGGCCGATGCGTCACCGCCGAGCTCTGTCTGGGGGAAGACCACGCCGATTCGCATACTGTGCCCAACCTATCGAGCCCTCCCCCAATTCCTGGGGAAGGGCTCGGTCGTGATTGTCAGCGGGTGTAGCCCGGCTGCAGGTTCTGGAGGTGATGGACCCCGTGGTGCCAGCGCCAGCCCGGCATGGCATTGGGGGCCGGATGGGCCTTGACGTTGGGCGTGGCCACGATGCTCGGCCGCTGGACGTCGGTGGTGGCCGCGCTGGCCGTGCCTGCCATGCCGAGGGCGGCTCCGCCGATGATGCCTGCCGAGACGATCGGCAGCGCGAAGTAGCGGGCGAGGCGGCGGGTGTTGGTGTTGGTGTTCATTTTCGAGTTCCTTTGTCTTTGTTGACTTTTGGTGTCTTGCGCCGGTGCGTTCCGGCGATGACTCAAGACTGCTGCAGCGACGACCTGTTGTATGTCCGGCGATCAGACGGCGGTACGGATGAATCACGTGTCCCCCAATCAGAGGAAGAACCGGCCGAAGCTGTGCGACGCTGGCTTCATGACCAGCGAAGACGACTGCGAGTGAGGATCGCAGCGAGGGACGAGCGAGGACCGGAGCGAGCGGGAGTCGAGCCATGACAAGCGAAAAGGTGCGTGTGGTGGTGGGCGATGACCACCCGCTGTTTCGGGACGGGGTGGTCCGTGCGCTGACGTCGAGCGGGTCGATAGAGGTGGTGGCGGAAGCCGACGACGGGATATCGGCGCTCGAAGCGATCAGGACGCATTCACCGCAGGTGGCACTGCTGGACTTCCGGATGCCGGGCATGGACGGCGCCGAGGTGGCGGCCGCCGTGCTACGCGACGAGCTGCCGACCCGGGTGCTGCTTGTCTCGGCGCACGACGAGCCTGCGATCGTGTTCCGCGCGCTCCAGGAAGGCGCTGCCGGGTTCCTGCCGAAGGAGTCGAGTAGAAGTGAACTGGTGAACGCGGTGCTCGACTGTGCGAAGGGTCGCGACATCGTGGCGCCGAGCCTGGCCGCGGGCCTGGCAGGGGAGATCCGCAAGCGCGCCGAGCCCGAAGGCCCGGTGCTCAGCCCACGCGAGCGCGAGGTGCTGAAGCTGATCGCCGGAGGCAGCAGCATTCCGGCGATGGCCAAGGAGCTATTCCTGGCACCGTCGACCGTGAAGACCCACGTGCAAAGGCTCTACGAGAAGCTCGGCGTCAGCGATCGGGGTGCCGTCGTCGCAGAGGCGATGCGCCGCAAGCTGCTGGAGTAGCGTGGCGCGCCCCGTTCATCAGGTCGTCGAATACTTCGCCGCGGCGCCCGACTCGCGGAGCGGTCACGGCACCCAGGTGACCGTGACGTCACCGCCGGAACCGGTCGCGTCCTCGGGAAGTTACCCCGTCGTCAAGCCCCGTGCGATGACCAGACGCTGAATCTGGTTGGTGCCCTCGAAAATCTGGGTGATCTTGGCCTCACGCATGTAGCGTTCGACGCGGAAGTCGCGTGTGTATCCGACACCGCCGAACACCTGAACGGCGTCGGTGGTGACCTTCATGGCCGCGTCGGTGGCGACCAACTTGGCGACGCTGGCCTGCTGTGAGTACGGCCTGCCGAGGTCGCGTCTGCGTGCAGCGTCGAGATAGGTGGCCCTAGCGCTGGCGACCGCCGCAGCCATGTCGGCCAATAGGAAGCCAAGGCCCTGATGGTCAATGATCTTGCGGCCGAAGGTCATTCGCTCGTTCGCATATCGCGTCGCCTCATCCAGCGCCGCCTGCGCAACCCCGACGGCGACCGCGGCGATGCCCAGCCGGCCCGAATCCAGTGCGGAGAAGGCGATTTGCAGGCCCTGGCCCTCTGCGCCGATCAATCGGTCGGCCTCGACGTGGGCGTGGTCGTAGAACGCCGATGTCGTCGGGACCGCGTGCAGGCCCATCTTTTCCTCGGGCTTGCCGAAACTCAGCCCGGCCAGATCACCGGGAATCAGGAAGCACGAGATGCCGCGCGAGCCTTCACCGGTGCGCGCGAACAACGTGTAGAAATCCGCGCGTCCGCCGTGGGTGATCCACGACTTCGACCCGTCGA
>JAVXWV010000189.1:0-6078 GCA_032230775.1 Mycobacterium sp.
GTCAACAACGCCTCGGCGATCAACCTCGGCTCGATCAAAGAGGTACCGCTCAAGCGCTTCGACCTGATGAACGGCATCCAGGTGCGAGGCACCTACACGGTGTCGCAGGCCTGTATCCCGCACATGATCGGCAGGGAGAACCCGCACATCCTCACACTGTCGCCGCCGGTCCGGCTGGAACCGGAGTGGCTCACGCCGACCGCGTACATGATGGCCAAGTTCGGACTGTCGTTGTGCGCATTGGCGATCGCCGAGGAACTTCGGGGGGACGGCATCGCGTCCAACACGCTGTGGCCACGCACACTGGTGGCCACCGCAGCGGTGCAGAACCTGCTCGGCGGCGACGAGGCGATGGGCCGGGCCCGCAAGCCCGACGTGTACGCCGACGCCGCCTACGTCGTCCTCAACAAGCCTTCCCGCGAATACACCGGCAACAGCCTGCTGTGCGAGGACGTACTACTGGAGTCCGGCGTCACCGACCTGTCGGTCTACGACTGCATACCCGGGTCAGAGCTGGGCGTCGACCTGTGGGTCGATACCCCCAACCCGCCGGGTTACAAAGGACCTTAATCGAATTCGATGATGCCGCGGATATTACGTCCTTCGCGCATGTCGGTGATGGCGTCGTTGATCTGATCGAGCCGGTATCGCCGGGTGATCAGCTCGTCGAGCTTGAGGTTGCCGCTGCGGTACATGTCCAACAGCATTGGCGTGCTTGCGCGGGCATTCATGCCGCCGTAGATCAACCCCTTAAAGGTTTTGCAGCTCTGCAGGAAGTCGACGAGTATCAGCGGCACATTGGCGATTTCGAACTTCGGCACACCGGTCATCAGGCAGGTGCCGCCTTTGCGCGTCAACATCAAGGCCGGGGCCAGCATGTCCGCGGAGACCACACCGGGCGTCAGCACGACCCGGTCCGCCATCACCCCGCGGGTCAGCTCCTGCACCAAAGGGAAGGCCTGCTCGATCGACGGGCTGGTGTCCGTCGCCCCGAAGAACTTCGCCGTATCGCGTTTGAAATCAACGGGATCCACGGCGATGACATTCATGGCACCCGCGGCGCGAGCGCCCTGCACCGCGTTGATTCCTACCCCGCCGGTCCCGATGATGACCACGGTGTCGCCGGGTTCCGTCCCGACGCCGATGGTTCCGGAGCCCCATCCGGTCGTCACGCCGCACGACACCAGGGAGGCCGCCTCCAAGGGAATCGACTCGTCGATTTTGATCACGGACTCCTCTGCGAGGACGGCGTATTCAGCGAATGTGCCGAGCTGGCAGAAGGCCGTCAGACCCTCGTCGCCGACGCGTCGCCTCACGGTGCCGTCGGTGACCGACTCCCTTGCCAGCATGCTGGCCCCGTTGTCGCACAGGTACGTCTGGCCCGACACGCACCACCGGCAGGTCCCGCACGCGGCGATGAACGACATGCCCACGTGATCACCGGGTCGCACGGACCGGACACCCGGACCCACCTCCTCGACCACGCCCGCGCCTTCGTGCCCGCCGAGCAAAGGGAAGTAGTCAAGGCGCGGCATACCCATCGCATCCATCATCGCCGCGAGGTCCGGGGTGGGAACCATGTCGCCGGTGGCGAAGTGGTCGTCGGAATGGCAGACGCCCGCGACGGCCATCTTCACCAGAACTTCGCCCTCGCGCGGCGGGTCGAGCGTGATCTCCTCGACGTCCCAGTCCCGGCCGACACCGCGCAAAATTGCGCCTTGACACTTCATCGGACACCTCCCCGCGGCTTGAGGCCGACGCGTCGGACGCCGTGGGCGGCCGCGGCGCGCACGACACCCATCAAAATCCGGAACTTGCGCCGCGAGTACGGGTACCAGAGCACCTCACGCGATTGGGTCGGGATTCGGGGTGCTGTGATCGCTTGTGGGCGGCAGTATTTCAGCAAGCCGTCCGCGCCGCCGTTGCGGGATCCGATCCCGGAGTGCTTCCAACCAGGCATCGGCAGCGCGAAACTGAAGCCGTTGGCCATGACGTCGTTGATGTTGACGGCACCCGCCTCCAGCTGCCGCGCCACCCGCTCGCCTCGCGCGGCATCGCTGGTCCACACCGTCGCCGAGAGCCCATAGCGGGAGTCATTGGCGAGCCGGATCGCCTCCTCCTCGTCGGCCACCTTGACCACCGGCAGGGTCGGACCGAAGGTCTCCTCCGTCATACAGGACATCGTTTGATCGACATCGGCCAGCACAGTGGGCTGGAAGAACGTGCCGACCCCTGTCGGCTTGCCGCCCGTCGTTACGCGCGCACCCCCGGCGACCGCTTCGTTAACGTGGCGCGACACGATGTCGCGCTGCGCCGCAGTCGCAATCGCTCCCACGTCGAAGCGGTAGCCGCGGTCATCCTGACCCTGACGCAACTGGCTCACCTTGTCGGTGAGCTTGGCGACGAACTCGTCATAGATGGGCGCCTCGACGTAGACGCGTTCGACCGACACACACACCTGACCGGAGTTGAACATCCCGCCGAATGCGATCCCGTTCGCAGCGCGCTCGAGATCGGCGTCGGCCAGCACCACCGCGGGATCCTTGCCGCCGAGTTCGAGGCTGTACGGAATCAAGCGTTCCGCACATGCCACTGCCACCTTGCGGCCGGTGGCCGTCGATCCGGTGAAGTGAACGTAGTCGGAGTTGGCGATCACGGCGGCACCGGTCTCGGCGTAACCGGTCGTCAAGGCGAGAACCGGCGGCGCACCGATCTCAGTCCACCCGCGGACGAACTCGACGGCGCTCAGCGGCGTCACGTCGGATGGCTTGAGCAGCACGCTGGCGCCCGCGGCCAGCGCCGGAACCCCATCGAGCGGACCGTTCATGAAGGGGAAGTTCCAGGGAATGATCAACCCGACAACCGGATAGGGCCGATAGACGGTGGTGAGTCGCTTGGTCTGCCCGAGCGGGCTGTGGGGCTTCGGGTGGCTGTCCGCCAAGAACCCTTCCGCCTGATTGGCCCAGTAGTTCAGCATGTCGGCGGTCATCGGCGCTTCCATGGATGCCTCGGCGCGCACCTTCCCCGTTTCCGACTGCACGACGTCGGTGAGGTGTTCGGCGTTGTCGAGGATCCAGTCCTGGAGCTTCAGCAGCCAGGCCTTGCGGCCTCTCGGGCCGAGTGCCTCCCATTCGGGCTGAAACAGTCGTAGCTCGCGCGCCTTGGCGGCGACGGTCTCGGCCGAATCGATCGGTACTTCACCGACAAGGGTGCCGTCGGCAGGATTGTGCACCTCAATGGTGGTTTGTCGGGTGGTTGGCTGAATAGCGGTCATGCGGGGCCCCCGTTCGACGGCGCACCTCGACGTGCGCTGTGACGTCAGAATCCCACCGGCTGCACATGTCGACGCGAGTATCCGCATACTCGCTTGGGTCAAGCCGAATGATGCGACTCGAGACTTTCGTGGCCCCTGTCCCGCGGCGGGTCGACGGTGATCTCCCGTCGTGACACGCTGAAGCGGTGTCATCGCCGACGATCTGGTCCTCCGGTCACTACGAAGCGGTCGCCGAACGCATCGCCAACATCGCCGCCGTGGTGATCGACGCGGTCGAGCGACGCTTGCCGCTGCGCGAGGCGGTGCTGGTCGACCTCGCCTGCGGGACGGGTAGCGCCGCGCTGGCGGCGGCGGCGCGGGGTGCACGGGTGACCGCAGTGGACATCACACCTGAGCTGATCGCGATCGGCACACAAAGGGCCGAGGTTGCGGGCAGGTCGCTCACGTGGGTGGCCGCGGACGCATCCGATACCGGCCTGCCCGAGGGGTCATTCGACGCTGTGGTCTCGAATATGGGGACCATCTTCGTTGAGCCGACGGGCCAGGTGACCGAGTTCGGCCGCTTGTTGAAGGCCGGCGGCGTACTCGCGTTCTCGTCCTGGGTGCACGACACCGCCAACCCGTTCTTCAACCCGATCGTCAGTGTCCTCGGCGCTCTCCCGTCGTCCGGCTATTCGCCCGATCAATGGGGTGACGCGGACACCATCACGGCGCGACTGTCGACCGACTTCGACGACGTCGAGATCGAAGCCGCCCTTCATACTTGGCAATATCCATCACTGGACGCCGCAATGCGCTTTCTCACGAGTGAGTCACCAATGCACGTATCGGTGCTCGGCAACATCGACCAAGCCCAGCACGACCGGCTGGTAGCCGCGTTCGAGACCGCGATGCGGGCACACGCGGACGCCGACGGAGCCATCTCGTTCGACTCCCCCTACGTTGTGGTGACCGCCAGGAGGCGGTGACCACTTACAGCAGCGTGGCCTGCTCGGGCTCCGGCTCGGCAGGCTCGATCAGTTCGGGGCCGTTGTTGCGAATGCTGTTGACCAGCCGCGACACCTCGCGTACCTCGATGCGGTCGAGGTCGCCGTGCCCACGCAGCAGGCCCTCGTCGATCGGAGCGTCGGGGTCGAGCCAACGGTCCCAGTCGCTCTTGCTGATCGTCAGCGGCATCCGATCGTGGATCTCGGCCAACTGGCCCGCGGAATCGGTGGTGATGATCGTGCAGCTCAGCAGCGGAGGATTTGAGGACGGAGCCCCTGTGTTTTCGCGGGCACGCCACGTCGTCCACAACCCCGCCATGAACAGCATCTCGCCGTCGCCGCCGAACATGTAAAACGGCGTCTTCGGTGCCTTCTTACCCGATGCCAATTCGCCGTTGGGCCGCCACTCGTACCAGCCGTCCATCGGCACCAGACACCGCTTGTTCTTCGCCGAGTTGCGGAACGCGGGCGAACTGGTCACCGTCTCGGCGCGCGCGTTGATCATCAGCGGGCCCTTGGTATCCGGGCCACCGTCCTCCCCGGTCTTGGCCCACGGCGGCACCAGGCCCCAACGCATCGACCGCACCCGCCGCGTTGACTCGTCATCCGGTTCGGTGTGTCGTTTCACCACCGTGCTGATCGTGGTCGTCGGTGCGACGTTGTAGTTGGCGCCGTCGTTGGCGTCCTTCGTCGTGGCAGCCGTGGTTGCCGTGCTTTCGTCAATGGCCTGGATCTTCTCTGCCAGCAGCGCCGGATCGGTGGTCACCGCGAATCGCCCACACATATATCCCATGGTGGCACGCAGAGCCGACAAGGCAGGATGGGACCCGTGAGCACCTGGCAGGCACCGTCGACACCGAACCCTGTTCATGCCACGGTGACGGTGCCGGGTTCGAAGTCGCAAACCAACCGCGCGCTGGTGCTCGCCGCCCTGGCCACGCCGCAAGGATCGTCGACTCTCAGCGGTGCGCTGCGCAGCCGCGACACCGACCTGATGATCGGAGCGTTGCAGGCGCTCGGCGTTGGGGTCGAAGGCGCCGACTCCGAGCTGACGATCAGTGGCGCCATCACCCCGCAGCCCGGTGCCCGCGTGGACTGCGGCCTGGCAGGCACGGTGCTCCGCTTCGTGCCTCCGGTGGCCGCGCTGAGCAGCCAGACCGTCACTTTCGACGGTGACGAGCAGGCACGAACCCGCCCGGTCGCGGTGCTGCTTGATGCGCTCCGCGGCCTCGGCGTGCAGATCGACGGCGACCGTCTGCCGTTCTCGGTGCGCGGCACCGGGTCGGTGGCCGGCGGCACGGTAGAGATCGACGCGTCGGCATCGTCGCAGTTCGTTTCCGGCCTGCTGCTGTCGGGGGCCGCGTTCACCGACGGACTGACGATCGTGCACACGGGCAAGTCGGTTCCGTCGGCGCCGCACGTCGCCATGACGGTGTCGATGCTGCGCGATGCAGGCGTCGACGTCGACGACACGCAGACCAATCGATGGCGCGTCGCGCCGGGCCCGATTGCGCCGCGGCACTGGATCATCGAGCCCGACCTGTCCAACGCCGTGCCGTTCCTTGCCGCGGCCGTTGTCAGCGGAGGCTGCGTGCGGATCACGGGTTGGCCGCAAGTCAGCATCCAGCCCGCAGACGCGATCCTGTCCATCCTCGAGAAGCTCGGTTCGGCTGTGCGACACAGCAGTTCGCATATCGAGGTGCAAGGGTCGAGCGCATACCAGGGCTTCGACGTGGATCTGCATGACGTCGGCGAGCTGGCCCCGGCTGTGGCCGCGCTGGCCGCACTGGCCGCGACCGGTTCGGTGTCACAACTGCG
>JAVXWV010000485.1:0-6159 GCA_032230775.1 Mycobacterium sp.
CCTGCACAGCGAACGCCTCGTTGATCTCGAACAGGTCGATGTCGCTGATCGACATGCCCGCATTCGCCAGCGCCTTACGCGTCGCCTCGATTGGGCCAAGCCCCATGATCTCCGGTGACAGCCCGGATACGCCGGTCGCCACGATGCGGGCCAGCGGCTTCAGCCCCAGCTCCTTGGCCTTGGCGTCGGAGACCACCACCACCGCGGCGGCGCCGTCGTTCAGCGGGCAGGCATTGCCCGCGGTGATCGTGCCGTTGGGCCGAAACACCGGCTTGAGCTGGCTCACCGCCTCATATGTTGTGCCTGCGCGCGGGCCGTCGTCCTTGGACACCGTCGAGCCGTCGGGCAGCGTCACCGGCACGATCTCGCGCTCGAAGAAGCCGCTGTTGATGGCCTCTTCGGCGCGGTTCTGGCTGCGGACGCCCCAGTGGTCCTGGTCTTCACGGCTGATGCCAGTCAGCAGCGCCACGTTCTCCGCGGTCTGGCCCATCGCGATGTAGACATCCGGCGCTAGGCCATCCTCACGCGGGTCGCGCCATTCATCGGCGCCAGCGGAGGCCTGCACCGAGCGCTGCTCGGCGTCGGCGAACAGCGGGTTGTGCGAGTCAGGCCAGCCGTCCGATGTGCCCTTCGGGAATCGCGAAACCGTTTCCACGCCAGCGGAAATGAACGCGCTGCCTTCGCCGGCCTTGATCGCGTGGAACGCCATCCGGGTGGTCTGCAGCGACGACGAGCAGTACCGGTTGACCGTGGTGCCGGGCAGGAAGTCGTATCCCAACTCGACGGCCACCGCGCGGCCGATGTTGAAGCCGGCCTCACCGCCGGGCTGCCCACAGCCCATCATCAGGTCGTCGATTTCGCCGGGGTCGAGACCAGGCACCTTGTCCAGCGCGGCACGCACCATCTGTGCGGCGAGGTCGTCTGGCCGCATGCTGACCAGCGAACCCTTGCCTGCGCGGCCGATCGGCGAACGCGCGGTCGAGACGATGACGGCTTCAGCCATGGGAACTCCTCAGGAGCGTGCGGATCTGGAGAAAACTAGAGAGAACTTAGCTCGCGGGCACCACGATGGGTGCGGGGACCCCAGTCGAGCGACGCCATAGCCTGCTCAAACTGCCCACCCGGGCGAGCAACGAGCTGCCGTCGGCCGACCGCGACTCCAATGCCTCGTCGGGCTGTGCGCCATCGACGAAGTCGCCCAACGCATTACACAGTGCGGGCAGCAACTGTTTGGCCGCCAGCGCATACCCGGCCGCCGACGGGTGGAACATGTCGTGGCTGAACAACTGCTCCGGTGCCTTGCGGAACTCCGGCGCCAGTAGGTCAGAGAACGGAACCGGCGCACCGCCCGCCGACCGGACGGCCGACGCCTGGGCCCGGGCAAGGCGCAGCCCTCGACTGCGCGCCACCCAGCGCAGGGGCTGCGGGATGGCCGTGAGGACCCCGAAATCCGGGCAGGTGCCCACCACGACGGCGGCACCACTGGCCCGCAGGCGGCGCACCGCCCGGCCCACTCGGCGTGCCGATGGGCCGATGCCGTTCGGCTTGGTGATGTCGTTGGCGCCGATCATGATCACGGCCGCGTCCGGCGGCGGCCCTGCCACGAACATCGCGTCGATCTGGCCAGAAAGGCCCTTGGAGGTCGCGCCGACGATGGCCTTGGTGTTCAGCCGGATCCGCTTACCAGACGCTTCGGCGAGCCCCCGCGCGATCAGCACGCCCGGCAATTCGTCGCTGCTCACGCAGCCGTAGCCGGCGGCAGTGGAGTCGCCGAAGATCATCAGGTGCAGGTCGAATGGCACCCCACGGTGCCAGCGCTCGACCGGACCGCTGCCTGGCGAATACACCCCATCGGCGCGTGGCGGGATGTCCCATGACTTGGGTATGACGCGTCGGGCCTTGTCAGCCTGCCCGCTCAGCAGGTTGCGGGCCCCGACGTAGACGGAGCCCGTCGACGCCAGACCGGCCGCCGCTGCCAGGGCGATGGTCGATCGACGCCCTACCCGAATGCCCACGGGACAAGTTTAGGTGGAATTCCCGCGCTCTCCGCGTGGCAAGACCCGATCAGGGGTCACGGTGCGGTATCAAGTCCGGTATCGATTGCGACTCGTTGATTGTTGAATCGGTTACAGGGTGTCAAGCTAACCGAGTTGGGTTAGCTCAGTAAACGTTGGGGCACCCCGGCACTACGATGGCGTAGGAGTGGTGGCGATGACGGCACCGAGTAGGGTATCCAGAGCTTCGCATGCTGGCGCCAGCCCAGCTAGATCGCATAGAACGCGCAAATTTCCAGTCAGCGATGGCGCCCCACTAGAGGTTATCGAGGACGGTCCGAGCCTCGCGGGACGGCTCACTGCACTGGCTGCGCTGCTAACTATTCGACCAACTCTAGCTATCGGAAGCCATGCGCCACGCCTGCCGTGGCCATTTGGTTTGGTCGATCTTGTCGCGCGAGTCATGCGGCCCACACCAGGCACCGTGCGCGCCACGATTTCCTTGCCGCACTGCAGCGCGCAGCTTGTTCGCGCCGGTGGTGTGCTCCCCGCGGACGGCAATCGCAGCGTCGTCCTCTATATGCACGGCGGGGCGTTCCTGACCTGCGGCGCCCACACGCATGGCCGGCTGGTGACCGCACTGTCTCGCTACGCCGATAGCCCGGTGCTTGTTGTTAACTACCGAATGATCCCGAAGCACTCCGTGGGCATGGCGCTTGACGACTGCTACGACGCCTACAAGTGGCTGCGGCTGAAGGGCTACGACCCCGACCAGATCGTGCTGGCCGGTGACTCCGCAGGCGGCTATCTGGCGCTGGCTCTCGCCGAGAAGCTGCAAGCGGAGGGTTTCCAAGGTGAGACACCGGCGGCCATCGTCACCATGTCGCCGCTGTTCGAAATCGACAACGAAACCAGGGCGAACCACCCGAATATCCGCACCGACGCGATGTTCCCGCCGAAGGCGTTCGAAGCGCTGACCGAGCTGATCGAGGCCGCCGCCGAACGACATGTTGTGGACGGAAAGCCCGAGAAGGTCTACGAGCCGCTCGACCACATCGAGCCAGGCCTCCCGCGCACGCTGATCCATGTGTCGGGTTCTGAGGTGCTCGTGAGCGACGCCCGGAAGGCCGCTCACATGCTTGCCGCCGCCGGGGTGCCCGTCGAGGTGCGGGTCTGGCCGGGTCAGATGCACGTGTTCCAGCTGGCAGCCCCTGCGGTGTCGGAGGCGACCCGGTCGCTTCGGCAGATCGGTGACTACATCCGAGAGGCCACCTGGTAGTCGAATCGCGGGCCTGACACGATGGACATATGCGCATCGCTCGGCACGTCAGTGAGCTCATCGGCAATACCCCTCTGGTACAGCTGAACTCCGTTGTCCCCGACGGTGCCGGCACGGTGGCGGCCAAGATCGAATACCTCAACCCCGGCGGCAGCGCCAAGGACCGCATCGCGATCAAGATGATCGACACCGCCGAAGCCAGCGGCGAGCTCAAGCCTGGCGGCACGATCGTCGAGCCGACGTCCGGCAATACCGGCGTCGGGCTCGCGTTGGTGGCTCAGCAGCGCGGCTACAAGTGCATCTTCGTCTGCCCGGACAAGGTCAGCGAGGACAAGCAGAATGTGTTGCGCGCGTACGGCGCCGACGTCGTGGTGTGTCCGACGGCCGTGGCGCCCGACAATCCCGACAGCTACTACAGCGTCTCCAATCGACTGGTCGAGGAGATCGACGGCGCGTGGAAGCCGGACCAGTACTCCAATCCGATGGGACCGGCTAGCCACTACGAAACCACCGGACCGGAGATCTGGGCAGACACCGACGGCAAGGTCACCCATTTCGTCGCGGGCGTCGGCACCGGCGGCACCATTACCGGCGCGGGCCGCTACCTCAAGGACGTATCCGATGGGAGGGTGCGCGTCATCGGCGCCGACCCCGAGGGATCGGTGTACTCCGGCGGCACCGGGCGGCCATACCTCGTCGAAGGTGTCGGCGAGGACTTCTGGCCGTCGGCGTATGACCCGAGCGTTCCCGACGAGATCATCGCGGTGTCCGACGCCGATTCGTTCGACATGACGCGGCGGCTGGCGCGGGAGGAAGCGCTTCTGGTCGGTGGCTCATGCGGGATGGCCGTCGTCGCCGCGATCAAGGTCGCCGAGCAGGCAGGGCCGGACGCGCTGGTCGTCGTTCTGTTGCCCGACGGCGGACGTGGTTATCTCTCAAAGGTTTTCAACGACGCGTGGATGTCGTCCTACGGATTCCTGCGCAGTCGCCTCGACGGATCGGTCGAAGAGTCGACCGTCGGCGACGTGCTGCGCGGCAAGTCGGGGGCGCTGCCCGACCTGGTGCACACCCATCCGTCTGAGACAGTGCGCGATGCGATCGGCATCTTGCGCGAGTACGGCGTGTCGCAGATGCCGGTGGTCGGGGCCGAGCCACCGGTGATGGCAGGCGAAGTGGCGGGCAGCGTCGCCGAGCGCGAACTGCTCTCCGCGGTGTTCGAGGGTCGGGCCAAGTTGGCCGACGCGGTTTCCCAGCACATGAGCCCGCCGCTGCCGTTGATCGGTGCGGGCGAACTGGTCAGCACTGCAGCCAAAACACTGCGTGAATGCGACGCGGTGATGGTGGTCGAGGAAGGCAAACCGGTTGGCGTGCTAACCCGCCACGACCTGCTCGGCTTCTTGTCCGACGGCATCATCAGCCGATAAACGCCTGATAAGTGCGGCTTTCCACGGTTTTAGGCGTCTGACCCGATACTCAAATTCCGGCTAGAAAGCCCTGCCGTTGGGAAGGTCTCAGGTTAGGGTTAGCACGCTCGTTGCCAGCTAATTTCATCACTGGAAGGCGTCTATGACCGATCAACCGCCACCTCCCCCTGGTAACTATCCGCCTCCTCCGCCTCCACCCGGTGGGTATCCGCCTCCTCCGCCGCCGCAGGGCGGTGGTTATCCGCCGCCGCAGGGCGGCGGTTACCCGCCTCCGCCTCCGCCGCCCGGTGGGGGATTCCCGCCACCCCAAGCCGCGGCGGTCTACCCGCCGCCGGCTGCCGCTGGTGGCCCGGCGCTGCCCCAGGACGCCTACACGCCGTGGCAGACGCGAGTGCTGGCGTGGCTGATCGACGCGATCCCTTTGGTGATCATCGAGGGCATTGGATGGGGTCTGCTGCTCGGTACCCAGGAGAGCGCGTGCGTCACCGATACCTCCGGATACAACCTCGGGGAGTACTGCGCCACGGGCGCGTCGACGATCGGGCAGATCGCCATAGCCATTACGGCGATCCTTGCTTTCGCCTACTGGATCTGGAATCTCGGCTACCGGCAGGGCACCACAGGGTCGAGCATCGGCAAGTCGATCATGAAGTTCAAAATAGTGAACGAAAACACAGGGCAGCCAGTTGGTTTCGGGATGTCCGTTGTTCGAGAGCTCATCTACTGGGTGGGTGCCGGCCTTTGCTTCGGCATCCTATGGCTCGTCGCGGTCCTGTTCCCGCTGTGGGATCCCAAGCGACAGACCCTGGTCGACAAGATTCTCACCCACGTTGCGTTGCCGCTCTAAAACGACATTCGGAAGGTTCTAATGACCGATCAGCCACCTCCACCTCCTGGCGGGTACCCACCCCCGCCGCCCGGCGGGTACCCACCCCCGCCGCCCGGCGGGTACCAACCGCCACCGCCCCCTAGCGGCTATCCGCCGCCACCGCCGCCGGGCGGCTACCAGCCCCCGCAGCAGGGCGGCTACCCGCCGCCTCCACCCGGGGCGCCTGGATATCCGCCGCCCGCGCCCGCGGGACCGGTGCTGCCGCAAGAGGCGTACACACCGTGGATCACGCGTGTACTGGCGTGGCTCATCGATGACGTTCCGGTGTTCATCGTTCTGGGCGTCGCGTACGGCGTTGCGTTCGGCACCGCCGACAACCAGTGCCTCAGCACCGGTGAGTACAGCTACGGCGTCTACTGCACGTCGAGCTTCAGCGCGATCGGTGTGATCTTGCTCGGGCTGGGATACATCGCGGCACTGGCCTACGGGTTGTGGAACTGGGGCTACCGTCAGGGCACCACAGGGTCGAGCATCGGCAAGTCGATCATGAAGTTCAAGGTTGTCAGCGAAAAGACCTGGCAGCCAATCGGCTTCGGGTTGTCGATCGTGCGTCAGTTGGCCCACATCGTTGAC
>JAVXWV010000501.1:0-2632 GCA_032230775.1 Mycobacterium sp.
CCGGGATGCAGTGCGGCACCGAGTTCCTCGGCCACAATGCCGGCCTCGACCATGGTCATGCCCGATCCGCCGAACTCCTGGGGCACCAGAACGCCGGTGGCACCAAGGTCGGCCAATCCGCCCCACACGTCGCGAGTGGTGCCGGTCGGATTTTCCAGCATTGGCCGCACATGGGTTGTCACGCTTGCCTTTTCAGCCAGGAAGCGGCGCACGGTGTCACGCAGCGCCACCTGCTCGTCGGTCAGCTCGAGGTTCATCTGTGCCCTCTGTCCCCCTGCCCTTCGGGCGGGAGGTGCCCCCACTCCGCGCAAGCGCTCATCGCCGAGGCAGCCCTAACACTCGCGTCGCCGTGACGCTCTTGTTGATTTGTGTCGTGCCGCCCGCGATGGTCAAGGAACGTGCCGTCAGTCGACGGTCCGACCACCGTCGGTGCCCACCGAGCACGTAGAACGCCAAGGCGGCAAGCTCCTGACCGGTCTCGGCCCACACGCTCTTTGCCAGGCTGGCCGACCCGAGCGCGTCGCCGCCGTGCAGTGTCGCCGAGATCGACCGTTGGCAGAGCACCTCCAGGTACTTGATGCGAACCGCCACCTCGCCGAGGCGGCGCAACGTCGCGGTGTCCTCCAGCGCCGGCCCTCCGTCGACCTCGGAGTCGGCCAGGTCGGCCACCAGATCCTGCAATTGCACCTCTAGCTGCGCATATAGCCGGGCCGCACCGGCACGTTCGTGGCTCAACGTGGTGGTGGCCACCTGCCAGCCTCCGTTCAGCGGGCCAAGCAGTGCGTCGGCGGGCACTCGCACGTCGTTGAAGAACACCTCGGCGAAATCGGCGTCTCCGTTCAGCGTGACAAGCGGACGTGCCTCGATGCCGGGCAGCGCCATGTCCACGATCAGGCACGAGATGCCCTTGTGCTTGGGGGCGTCGGGGTCGGTGCGCACATACAGCTGGCACCAATTGGCGCGATGCCCCAGCGACGTCCAGATCTTCTGGCCGTTGACCACGTAGTCGTCGCCGTCCAGCACCGCGCGGGTGCGCAGAGACGCAAGGTCAGAACCCGCCTCCGGCTCCGACATGCCCTGGCACCAGATGTCGTCGGCGCGCACCATGCGGGGGAGCAGCTCGCGCTTCTGGGAATCCGTGCCGAACTGCATGATGGCAGGCGCGATGTTGTTCATCCCGATCACGTTGAGCGGCACCGGCGCCCGCGCATGGATGGTTTCCTCCGCGTAGGCGAGCTGTTCGAGCACGGTGGCTCCGCGGCCGCCGTACTCCTGCGGCCATGACGCCGCGCCCCAGCCGGCGTCGGCGAGCGCGGCGTCCCACCCACGCAGCGTTTCGAACGTCGCGGGGTCACGGCCGCGCCGCCGGCCCGCGGCGACCACCTCATCGGTCAGGTTCGCGGCCAACCAGGCGCGCAGCTCCTTACGGAACTGTTCGACCTCCGGCGGGTATGAGAAGTCCACGGTGTCCTGTCGAAAGGGGCCAAAATCGTTTCTTTATAATTTTAGGTAGTATAGCTACCGCTGCAGTTACAGTTGCAGCAATGTTGCCGGACAACTTCGTGGATGGGTTTTCGATGGCGTGCCCCTGTGTCCAAGCCGGGTCGGCTCCTCGAAGGTCCTCCGAGATAAGGGCATTGACGGGCGGCCGCACTGCGGCTCACTGGTGTTGACAGTCTGAGAAAGGACCGGCAATGGGCAGAGTAGCGGGCAAGGTGGCGCTGGTCAGCGGAGCGGCGCGCGGCCAGGGGCGGTCACATGCGAGGTTGTTGGCCGCCGAGGGCGCCGACATCATCGCGGTCGACATCTGCGCCGACATCGAGACCAACGAGTACCCGCTGGCGCGGCCCGAGGACCTCGACGAGACGGCCCGACTGGTCGAGAAGGAGGGCCAGCGCGCGTTCACCGAGATCGCCGACGTCCGCGACCGTGCGGCACTGTCGGCTGCGATCGATCGCGGTGTCGAGGAGTTTGGCCAGCTCGACATCGTGGTAGCCAATGCCGGCATCTGCCCGATGACCGCCGGGCTTCCGCCGCAGGCGTTTGTCGACGCGGTCGACGTGGACCTGGTCGGCGTGATGAACCTGATTCACGCCAGCATGAAGCACCTGCACGCCGGCGCGTCGATCATCGCGACGGGATCGGTGGCCGCCTTCATGGCGACGGCGGTCAACACCAGCGGGATGGACGGCGGACCGGGCGGCGCCGGATATGCCTTCGCGAAACAGGTTGTCGCGCACTATGTCAACGACCTCGCCCGAACACTGGCGCCCGAGCAGATCCGCGTGAATGCGGTCCACCCGACGAACGTCAACACCGACATGCTGCACAGTCGGCCCATGTACAAGGCGTTTCGGCCGGATCTGGAGAACCCGACTCGTGAGGACGCCGAGCTCGTGTTCCCGGTGATTCAGGGGATGCCGATTCCCTACGTCGAACCGGAGGACATCAGCGAAGCCGTGCTGTTCCTTGCGAGCGACGCGGCCCGCTACGTCACCGGCCAGCAGCTCCGGGTCGACGCGGGTGGCTTCCTGAAGATCAAGCCGTGGTCGGGCGTATAGGGGAGCACTGACATGCCCAAAGGGATCATCTACGTGGAGACGATGCCGGCCTCGCCGGACCGGGAAGCGGA
>JAVXWV010000367.1:0-5181 GCA_032230775.1 Mycobacterium sp.
GTCCAGGTATTGGGCGACCGTTCCCGGCCAGCGGTCCAGCGACGCGAACGACAGCGGCTCGGTGGTCAGCAGGTCGAACCACCAGCGGGGGTGCGGCACCGCGTCCAGCACGGTGCGCAGCGTCAGCCTCGGCGGGATGGACATGCCGTTGCGGGTGTCACGAAGCCGCGCACCGGCCACCGGAACGTCAACCGTGACCAGCAGGGTGTCGAAGCCTGCCGCCGCCGCCCGATCCACCAGCGCCATCGACCGTTCGCGGTCTTTCCACATGTAGAGCTGAAACCAGTTGCGGCCATGCGGGTTTGCACGCTTGACGTCCTCGATCGAACTGGTGCCCAGCGTCGAAAGCGAGAACGGAATGCCCGCCCTGGCCGCGGCGTGGGCACCGGCGATCTCACCCTCGGTTTGCATCAGCCGCGTGAAGCCCGTCGGCGCTATCCCGAACGGCAGCGCGACATTGTCGCCGAGCACGTTGCGGCTGGTGTCAACCTTCGCGACGTCGCGCAGTATCGCCGGGTGAAACTCGATGTCGCGGAACGCTTGTCGGGCGCGAGCGAGTGACAACTCCTCCTCGGCGGCGCCGTCGGTGTAGTCGAACGCGGCTTTCGGAGTGCGGCGTTTGGCGATTTGGCGCAAGTCGTCGATGGTGAGCGCGGTCGAGAGCCGTCGCGCAGTCGCGTTGAATTCAGGTCTTTTGAACCCGATGAGCGCACCGATCTCGCCGGGCCTTGGGAAACGTCGCTTCACCGAACTGCTCTTTTGCGCTAATCGTCCGGCGCGGCCAGCACTCGTCTGACGTGGTCGCGCCGCTCCTCGATGAGGCGGCCGAACTCCTGAAGCAGCAGTGGCTTTTGCTGCAGCACTTCTTCGATGTGCTCGCGACCGATTTGGACCGCGATGACTTCGACGAGCGCCCGTGCGGTGGCCAGCACCGGTTCACGGGTGAGGGTTGTCTGTCCGAGGAAAGATCCTTCGGTCAGCGTCGTGACCGGCAGATGCGACCCGTCCTCGGTCGGCGCGGTCACCCTGACCCGACCCGACACGATAAAGGTCATCTGCGCGGGTACTTCACCAAGGTGCTGGACGATCTCATCAGCGCCGTATCGCACCACCGTCGCTTGGGGGGCAAGATGCTGCTGATCCTCGGGGGTCAGCCGCAGGGCGGGCGCAACCACCCTGGACAGCGCGTCCTGGACGACCTCCGGCGTGCAAAAGTCATCCTCGGCTTCGTCGAGGTGAAGCCCTTCCCGGCGCGCGGCGTACCAGATCCAGCGCAGAAATGTCGCCTTCGCGTCACCGTCGTCGGCCGGTGATCGCACCGGAATGCTCGTGCGGTATTGAGTACCCCCCAGCGGCACTGTCTTCGGTGCGCGGTCGGGCATCAGCTGCGGCAACTCGCCGGCCACCCGGGTGAGCATCGCGCAGACCCGGTCGACCGGGTCGTCCAACGAGAAAACGGTGGGGATCTTGATTTTGTATGCCCCTGGCGGGCGGCTCAGATTCGTGAACGAAGCGACCGCCAAAACGGAGTTCGGGGTGATCTGCAATCCCGATCCGGTGTCGATATGTACTGAGCGCCAATTGACTTCGACGACACGCCCGCGTGTCGCCGACATCTCGATCCAGTCGCCCAGCTTGAAGGGCTGTTCGAACAGCATCAGCAGCCCGGAGATGATCTGGCCCACCGAGTGCTGCAACGTCAGACCGATGACGACCGAGCCGACGCCCAACGCCGTGAGGACGCCGCCGATGTGGGCACCCCAGATGTAGGACAGGATGATCGCCAGTCCGATGCCAATCAGCAGGAAGCGTGCGACGTCGACGAAGATCGCCGGGATCCGTTGGCGCCACGTTCCCTCGGGCGCCGACTGGAACACGGTCGCGTTGACACCCGAAAGCAGCAGCACCATCACCACGAAGCCGAGCAGCGTGGAGACCACCTTGACCGGTGTGTCGGAGGTCGGGACCTGCGTCGCCTTGACGAGCAGCAGGAGCAGGGCCCCCAGCGGCAGCAGGAAGTTGCGCAGCAGACCGACAGGCCTGGTAAAAACGCTCTTCCGACGCCCCAGTGCGTGCTGCCACTCGGTGAGAACAATGAGCGTTACGGGCAGTCCGACCGAAACACCGACGGCCCAATAGAACCAGGAAGACGACCAAACACTACTCATCCCGAAGGCTCCGATACCCGCCAGACCGGCTGCTCCACCCCATCGATTGTGATCGAACCAGCCTGGGTGAAAGCCGCCATGTCGCCAATGGTTTCGTATACCCGCTGGGTCACATAGATTCCGTCTTGGGGCGAGCCGCTTTGAACGCGGTAGGCGAGGTTGACCGCGGCACCCCACATGTCGTAGACGATCGAGGACCGGCCCACCAGCCCGCTGCTGACCCGGCCCGCGTCGATACCGGCACGCAGGCTCAGGTGACCGCCGGTCTCGGCGTTGAACCGGCCGATGATGCGCTGGATCTCGAGCGCGAAATCAACAGTGCGCCGGACGTTGTCCAGCCGCGGAGCGTTGAGGCCACAGCTGCCCAGGTAACCGTTGCGCACGGTTCGCACCGGCTCGACGCCCAGTTCTTCTGCGGCGGCGTCTATTTGGCGGGATAACTCATTGATGATCGCCAGCGACTCTTCCGAGGTGAGTTCGGCTTGCAGCCGATCGAGGCCGACGATGTCGGCGAAGATCACGCTGACGTCCTGATGATCCTGGGCGATGATCTCCTCGCCCTGACGATAACGGTCGACAACCCGCTGCGGCATCAGCAACAACAACAGCCGGTCGTTCTCCCGGCGCTGCTCGTTGAGAAGATCTTCCTTGATGCCCAGATTGCGGGTCATCTCGTTGAAAGCCTCTGTCAGATCGCCGATCTCGTCGCGCGATTCCACGGGTATGGCAACGTCGTAGTTGCCGCCGCTGATCTTCTGCGCCCCGGCTTCCAACCTTCTGATCGGTCGCACGAATACCTGAGCCGCGAACATCGCCGCGAGACAGACGACGAAAATGATTGCCGCGGTGGTAATCACCATGATCTTGGTGAACTCCGCCTCCCGGGCGAAGGCTTCTGCCGTGTCGAGCTTCGCCACAATCACCCAGTGCAGCCCGCTGTCAGCGATTTGCACGGGAGCATAGGCCTGCAGAGCCTCCTGACCGAGATAGTCGGTGGTGATCATCGTCCCGGACTCGCCGCGCTGCGCGGCGCGCGTGGCTTCGCCTCTGACGGGCTGGATCAGAGTGGTCATGCCATTGCGAATCGCGATGTCGGCAACGTCGGGAGGGGTGCCTGCACGCACCACGTCCTGCCTGTACTGGGCCGGGTTTTCCAGAATCAACCGCGAATCAGAACGCATCAGATCGTCTGGGCCGCCGAGAAACGTCTCGCCGGTGGCGCCCATTCCCGCCGCAGCCCACTGCTTGTCGAAGGTCATCAGGCTGTTGATCTTCGTGATCGGGAATTGCAATGCCATCACGCCGTCAGTGCGGCCATTGGCGCTGATGGGTGAGACCATCCAGGCGGTGGGCTGTCCCTCTGCGGGTTGATAGATCTCGAAGTCGGTGATCCCGACGTAGTCGTCGGAGTTGGACGCCAGTGCCTTTTCGTAGGCGCCGCGCAGCAGGGACGTGTTGTACGGCCCGGTGAGGATGTTCGTGCCGAGGTCGACGTCTTTGTAGGCGGTGTAGACGACGTTTCCGCGGGTATCGAGCAGCAGCACATCCTGGAATTCGAACCGCTGGACGAGCTGGCGGAAGAAATCCTGATAGCGAGCGTTGGCCGCCGACCATGCGCTGCCGTCGTGTGCGTCGTCAGCCATGACGGCGACATCATCGGACTTTCGCTGCGCGGTGTAAATCGCCTGTAAATACTTCTGCGCGTTCGTTGCCGGCAACACCGCACTCAGGTCGGGCTTGACGTTGCTGTAGTGCTCGATGTCCTTCATGAATGCGTTGTTGTAGTAGTCGGTGATCGACTGTTGCTGCGCGGGGTTGATGGTGGCGTCGGCAAGCTGGTCGAAGCCGGCGTTGAACGCCTGCAGCGCGGGCTCGGCGATGGCGCCGTGGGAGTAGAGGACCAGCGAATTCTTGAGGTCTTTGAATTCGCTCTCCAACGCGCGTGACTGCGATTCGCGCAGCTCGGTCAGCCGGTTGAAGACCTGGGTGCGCAACGAGATCCGGCCGGCCTGGAAGGCGATCACACCGACGGCCGTCGCAGCGATGATCGTGCACAGCACCATCATCAGCACCAGCTTTGACTGGATCGAGAAGCGCGAGAGCAGCCTGTGTCGCCGGAGCCGGTTGAGCCGTCGTGCCTCGGGGGGCTCCTGCACGATCGGTTCGTCGGTGATCTGGTCCTCCGTCGGCCGATCCGTCACCGCATCTTCGTCAGGAGACGATTGCGGCATCGGCTTCCTTCTCTCGCTGGCTCTCGCCGTCTGTCACCGGCGAGTCGATCACGCAGCAGACTAGCGTGAAAGCCGGTGCTCCAAAGGGAGGACAGCTGTGAATGCAGCAGATCAGTTTGACTTGAAGCGCTTCGTCGACGCCCAGGACCGCTGCTATGACTCCGTTCTCGCCGAGCTCCGCGCAGGCGCCAAACGCAGCCATTGGATCTGGTTCGTGTTCCCTCAGCTGCAGGGCCTCGGCCACAGCGCCACCGCGGTGCGGTACGGCATTTCGTCGCTCGACGAGGCGCGGGCTTACCTGGCCCACCCAGTGCTCGGGCCGCGGCTGCGCGAATGCGCCCGGTTGGTCGCGCACATCGACGGCCGGTCGGCCGACGACATCTTCGGTTGGCCTGACAACCTCAAGGTGCGCTCGTCGATGACGCTGTTCGCGCGCGCGACGGACGAAAACGCCGAGTTTCGCGCGGTGCTCGACAAGTTCTACGACGGCGAGGACGACCCTGCCACCGTCGAGCTGCTCAGCGCGGGGCGATGATCAGCCAGCCATGCGGCTCGATCCCGGCCTCGTCGACGATCGACTCCGGTGGCGCACCCGCACCCGCGACGATCTGGCCAGCACCGAAGCCGAGTTCGGGAAGCGACAACGACAGCGGCGCATCGTCGATGTTGAGCGCCACCAGCAGCGCGTCGGATCCGTTGCGGGTTGCATAGACGTACTGCGTGTTAGTCAACCGCAGCGGTAATGTCCTTGCGGTATGCAGCCACGGATGGCGCCTGCGCAA
>JAVXWV010000513.1:0-2947 GCA_032230775.1 Mycobacterium sp.
TGGACCGCGGCGGGCTCCACCCCGTCGACGCGTTCCTGGATCTGGTTCTCGAGCACGGCCGAGCAGTGCGCTGGCGCACGACGATTTCCAACCATCGGCCCGACGTGCTCAAGAAGCTGGCCCGTGATTCCGGTATGCAGATGGGCTTCTCGGATGCTGGAGCACATCTTCGGAACATGGCGTTCTACAACATGGGCCTGCGGCTGCTACGGCACGTGCACGACGCCGATACGGCGGGAAAGCCGTTCATGACCATCGAGCAGGCAGTGCACCGCCTGACCGGTGAACTGGCCGACTGGTACCGCATCGACGCAGGCCACCTTCGCATCGGCGACCGCGCCGACGTCGTGGTCATCGACCCCGCGCGGCTCGATGCGTCACTGGATGACTACGCCGAGGATCGTGTCGAGCAGTACGGCGGCCTGTCCCGCATGGTCAACCGCAACGACGACACCGTCAACGCGGTACTCGTCGGCGGCCGCGTGGTGTTCCTCGACGGCAACGCCACCGAACTCGTCGGCAAGCAACGCACCGGCCGCTTCCTGCGCGCCGCGCACAAAGCCCCTGCAGTTACCGTGCAAGAGAGTGAGTTGGCAAGTGTCAGTTGAGGATACCGTTCACGGCCTGTGGAAGGCGCTGTCCGCGCGGGACTGGGACGGGATGAAGCCGTTCTTGGCCGACGACTGCATTTACTATGACGTCGCGGTCGGCCCGGCCGCGGCCGCCCGCGGTCCGGAGGACATCGTCAAACGGATCAGGATAGCTTTCGATGCGTTGGAATCCTATGAGAACTTCGACGGGCTGTTGCTGACCAACGGGACCGACGTCATGTACGAGCACCATGAGGATTGGCACTGGCCCACAGGCGAATCCGCGACCAACAGGTTCGTGACGGTGCACCGTGTAGAGAACGACAAGATCACGCTGTGGAAGGACTACTGGGACCTGGCGACGCTAGTCAATTCCGCGCCACCGACGTGGCAAGAAGACTTGGCGAACGCCGACATGTCGTGGGTGTTCGACGCTACGGGTTTGGTCTGAGGAGGCGTCATGTTCGACCTGAAGATCACCGGCGGCACCGTCGTCGACGGCACGGGTGCCGATCGATTCCCCGCCGACATCGGCGTGAAGGACGGTCGAATTGTCGAGGTACGCAAGCGAAACGGTGACGACACAGGCCTCGAAGGTGACGCGGCCGAAACCCTCGACGCCACAGGTCGGATCGTGGCACCGGGGTTCGTCGACATCCACACCCACTACGACGGGCAGGTCAGCTGGGATCCCCTCCTGGAACCGTCGAGCCTGCACGGCGTCACCACCGTGGTCGGCGGCAACTGCGGCGTCGGGTTCGCGCCCGTCCGTCCCGGCCGCGAACAGTGGCTCATCGAGCTCATGGAAGGCGTCGAGGACATTCCCGGGTCTGCGCTGGCCGAGGGGATCACCTGGCAGTGGGAGAGCTTCCCCGAATACCTCGATGCGATCGAGAAGCGGGATCTTGCCATCGATTTCGCAACCCAGATTGCGCACGGCGCGGTGCGTGGCTACGCCATGGGTGACCGTGGCGCCCGCAACGAAGAGGCCACCGAGGACGACATCGTCGCGATGGCTCGAATCGTCCAGGAGGCCATCGAGGCGGGCGCGCTCGGCTTCTCCACCTCTCGCACCGAGGGGCACCGCGCCATAGACGGCGAGGCGGTGCCCGGAACATACGCGGCCGAGCAGGAGCTGTTCGGCCTGGGGCGGGCGATGGCGGCGGGTGGCCGGGCGGTGTTCGAGGTCGCGCCGGAGGGCATCGCCGGTGAGAGCCCCGCGGAGGTGTGCATGCGCGAGCTGGACTGGATGACCAGGCTGGCCGCCGACATCGAGCGGCCGGTGTCCTTCGGCATGATCCAGTCGTCGGGGCTCCCGGATCTGTGGCGCGACATGCTGGAGCGGACAGGCAAGGCGCACGAGAACGGCATCGAGCTCTACGCCCAGATCGCGGCGCGGCCCTTCGGCATGCTGTTCGGCTTCCCCGGATATCACGCGTTCACCCACCGGCCCACCTTCCGCAAGCTGAAGGCGGAACTGGACCGCGACGAGTTGGCGCGGCGCCTGGCCGATCCGGCCGTCCGTGCGGCCATCCTGTCCGAACCGGATCTGCCGCCCGATCCGTCGGTGCTCTTCGACGCGATGTTCGCAATGGTTCAGCACAGCGCCAACCGCATCTACGCGATCGGCGACCCGCCCGACTACGAGCCGACCCCGGACAAGACGGTCGCGGCCATCGCCGAGCAGCGCGGCCAGGACCCGCTGGCCACCATGTATGACCTGATGCTCGAATCCGACGCGGGCGCACTGCTGATGCTGCCGTTCTACAACTACGCCGGCGGCAACCACGACGTCATCTACGAGATGATGACCCACCCCGCCGGCGTTTCGGGTCTGTCCGACGGCGGTGCACACTGCGGCCTCATCTGCGACGCCTCCTACCCGACCTTCCTGCTGACCCACTGGGCCCGCGACCGTCACCGCGGCCCGAAGCTCCCGTTGGAATACGTGGTGCGAAAGCAGACACTGGACACCGCAACGCTTTACGGACTCTCCGATCGTGGGGTCATCGCCGTGGGCAAGAAGGCCGACATCAACGTCATCGACATGGATGCCCTCACCCTCGAGTTGCCGCGCATGGCCTACGACCTGCCCGCAGGCGGCCGAAGGCTGATCCAGGGCGCCACGGGCTACGGCGCGACCGTGGTCAGCGGAGCGGTGACCCGACGCCACGGCGTCGACACCGGCGCGAGGCCGGGACGGTTGATCCGGGGCGTGCGCTAGTCAGCCAAGTCCGTACACCCGGCGCGCGTTTTCGTGCGCGATCAGGTCGACCACCCGGATCGCATCGCGTTCGCTCCACTCGCCGGCGTCGATGAACCCCTGAAGCACGTCACGAATCCCGTTGCGCCACAGC
>JAVXWV010000406.1:0-3118 GCA_032230775.1 Mycobacterium sp.
TCACATATAGCGGCTGAAGCTTGACGGATGCGCCGCCTGGGTGACGCTGCGCAACCGCGGCGAGCCGACGGCTTTCGCCACCCTCGCGACACCGATCTTGGCGACCGCCGTCCGGCGGGCCACCGCCAGGGAACTCACCCGGCTCAAATCGATTCTGGAGTTGCGCGACCAGGCGTTTTAAACGCGGATGTCGGGGCGCCGCGCGCCGTCAACTTGTCTGAGAGCAGCGGCTTGTTACGCTCCCACGGGGACCTTGGAGAGCACTGAGACCCGACCCCGCATAAAACACTTAGTAGGAGCAGCGCATGAGCGAGCGTGGGCCGGCCATGCCGGGCCAGGTCAGCCCCGACGTGCTGAAGCATGCACTCACCGAGCACGCCGCACCCGAGCGGCTGGTGGTGGCGCGCGGTCTGTTCACCGGACCCAACGCCGCGGTGACCGACGACCTGTACGCGCGCATCGCGAGTGGTCGCGCGCACCGCGAACGCTATGCGCTGCATCTCGAGAAGAGCGCGACGGTCGACACCAACACCTACTTCGGTCGTTTCCCGGCGAGCTATTTCCAGCGCTGGACCACGGTCACCGAGGTGCAGTTGAAGTTGGCATTCGAAGCGTCCGGCAGGGCGCGCGTGCTGCTGCGTGGTTCGGACTCGCACGGCAACGCCCGCACGATCGCCAGCACCGAGGTCGACGGCACGGGCACCGTGGAGCTCTCCGCGCAACTCAACGAGTTCATGGACGGCGGCGCGCTGTGGATGGAGTGCATCGCCGTCGGTGGCCCGCTGAAGATCACCGACCTGGAATGGACGGTGGCGGCGCCGCCGTCAATCCGGCCCGCGGCGATCGCCATCTGCACGTTCAATCGCGCCGACGACTGTGCGAACACACTGGCCGCCATCGCGGGCGACAAGGGAGTGCTGGCCGGAATCGACGCCATCTACGTGGTCGACCAGGGCACCGACTGCGTCGGCACTCGACCGCTTTTCGGCGAGATCGCCGCCCAACTCGGCGACAAGCTGGTCTACCTGCGTCAGCCGAACCTCGGCGGCAGTGGTGGTTTCACCCGCGGCATGTGCGAGGTGTCGAGCATCACCGAACACGCCAACGTGATTCTGATGGATGACGACATCCTGTGTGAGCCCGAGACAGTGCTGCGGCTCAACGCCTTCGCGAACCTCACGCCCACCCCCACCATCGTGGGCGCGCAGATGCTCTTCCTGAAGAATCCGCGTTATCTGCTGGCGGGCGCCGAGGAGGCGAATCTGCCGAGGCTGAAGCCCGGCCGGTGGGCGCCGAACTCGCTGCACAACAGCGACATGGTGAAGCACAAGCAGAAGAAGCGCACCGACGCCCAGTACAATGGCTGGTGGTCGTGCCTGATCCCCGCTGAAGTCATTGCGGCAGTAGGACTTCCGTTGCCCATGTTCATTAAATGGGACGACGTCGAGTACAGCCTCCGTGCGGGTGCCGCGGGCTTTCCAACCGTCACGCTTCCGAACGCCGGGGTGTGGCACGCAGAATTTCACTGGAAAGACCTCGATGACTGGACGCACTACTTCATCGTCCGGAATTCGCTGATCACCGCCGCGTTGCACAGCGACATCGACGTGTCCGTGACCGGCACGATCTTGACACGGGTGATCGCCGAGGCGATCTTCTCCATGCGGTACGGGTTGGCGCACACCATGATCCGTGCGCTCGAGGATTTCCTCGAAGGTCCCTCGGTGCTCGCCGACGGAGGCGGTGCCGCTGCTGCCAGCGTTCGCGCCGAGCGATCCGAATATGCGGAGACCACCACACACCCGGGGGTCGAGACCGGTGAGTTGACCAGTACGCTGCCCCCGACGCGGCCTGCCGGGTTCCTGCCGGACAAGAGACGCTACTACCTCGTACTCGCCAAACGCGGTGTGTACCAGTGGCTGGGGCGCACAATCCCTGGTCCGGTGATGATTCCGGCGGTTGACGCACATTGGTGGCACGTCTCGCTTTTCGACTACGCCGTTGTCACCGACGCCTCACAAGCCGGAGTCAGAGTCCTGCGGCGCGACAAGCAGAAGCTCAAGAAGCTGTCCCGGCGGCTGATGAAGGCGGTGCGACAGTTCCGGAAGCAGACGCCGTCGCTTCAGGCCCAGTACCGGGCAGCGCTTCCCGAGCTTTCCAGCCGCGAGAACTGGGTCCGGCTGTTCAACGGTGATCCGACCGGTTAGTGGAGTCGCACGACCACCTGTTCGTTATTTCCCGTGAAGGCAAGGTATTCGAACGTGCGCCCGGTCCGCTCTACGAACTCGGTCCAGGCCCGAAACTCGTGCAGCCGCCAGCCGGGAAAGTTGAAGAACTCGTCGAATACCAGCACGGCGTCGGGTGCGATCCGGCCGCCGGCCAGGTCGAACACCGTCTTGGCTGACGAGTACAAATCGCAGTCCAGGTGAAGGAACGCGATCGGCTCTTCGGTGCGGTCGAGGAATCCAGGCAGCTCATCCTCGAACAGCCCGACCACCAGCTCGGCTCCTGCGACGGTGGGCAGCTCCGCCTGTGTGAACTCGCCTGTGGGGAATGCGGTTCGCCACGCCTCGGGCAGGCCGGTGAACGTATCGAAGCCGACCACTGTCCGGTCGGATGCCACGGCCTCGGCGATGATCGTCAGCGTGGTCCCGCCGGCCACGCCGAATTCCAGCGCCAGGCCGGGTCCCTTGATCTCGCCGAGCGCATGGCGCAGGGTGTCGTGCGGATGCCAGAACACCGCCGCGTTGGGTAGGTGCTCAAGCACGAATGCCGAGCTCTCGGCGGCCGCGATAGCGTCGCGCGAATACCAGATGTCGCGGCGTGCACGGTTTTCCAGGTCGTCCACCCGGTGATGAAGACGGTCACCCTGCTCACCGACGCGATCGCCCAGCTTGTCGAGCGCAGCCATCTCCTCGGCGTGGAGGTCCTGCAGCTGTTGACGCAGTCGGTCCAGCTGCTCATCGAGCTGCTGCTGCCGCCGAGCCGCCTCGGCGTCGATGACTTCGGCGACCGCTCGCAGCAGCTTCTGCCGCGCGGCTATCTTGAGCCGATCGAGCATCCAACAGTCCTCTCCGTCAGCGCGGTGGCGGAGGGATTTGAACCCCCGGACGGTTTT
>JAVXWV010000440.1:0-7375 GCA_032230775.1 Mycobacterium sp.
CGGGCAGTCCGCGTATGGTCTGCGCGCTGTGTCCCTTCCAGGCTGCTGCGCAGCACCCGCCCCACGGCTGCCGCCGGCGTCAAGGCCAGGCAAAAGGCTGGCAGCACAAGGTGATACAGATCGTCGAGGAACACTTCGGGTCGCCCGGCCAGCAAGCTATCGATGAGGAGGAAGTGCGTCGGGCCGGTGGGGGCATCCACGTACGACGTTTGATCGGTGACAGGCAGGATGTTCAGCCAGCGATAGAACACCAGCATCCCGAGCAGGCACGCCAGAAACACCGGCACCGACGCGCCGGACACCATCATCACGCGCAGCACTCCGGATCCACGCCAGCCCTGTGCCGTGGCCAGACCCATGAAGAAGCCGATGATCACCGTGAAGATCAGCGCCACGAAGAGCAACTCGAGCGTTACCGGCAGGAACTGCGCGAGGTCAGAGAGTACGGGGGTGCGGGTGACGCTCGACTGGCCGAGATCCCCCTTCACCGCATGGGTCAGGTAGTGCCAGAACTGCACCGGCAACGGCTGATCGAGGCCCAGCTGATGCCGCGCCGCCTCGTACACCTCGGGCGAGGCCTTCGCGCCGACAAGCGCGGCGACGGGGTCGACGGGCGCCACCTTCTGCAGCGTGAACACCGCGAGGACGAGAACGATCAGCACGGGTATCGCGCCAAGCAGGCGGCGCGGCACGACGGTCAGCATCAGCGGTCGCGGATCCGGTCACGGATCGCGTCGCCCGCGAAGTTGGCGACGATCGCGATCACTGCCACGGCGAGCGCTGGCATGATCGGAATCCACCATGCGCTGAAGATGTAGGTGACGCCCTGCGCACTCATCGAGCCGAGTTCGGGAGCGGGTTGCGGTGCCCCGAGGCCGAGGAACGACAGGCCCGCCACCATCAGCACCAGTGCGGCGACGTCCAGGCTCGCGGTCACGATTGTGACCGGCACCGCCCCTGGCAAGAGGTGGCGATACATCAGCCGCCACCAACTCGCGCCGCCCACCCGTGCCGCCTCCATATGCGGCGAGGCCCTCAGCCTCCGCACCTCCGCCCGAACGATGCGCGTGTACAGCGGCCACCACACGATCGCAACGCCGATCAGTGTGTGGGTGTAGGACCGCCCGAGCGCCGCGACCACCGCCAGCGCGAGGATCGGCCCTGGAAGCGAGAGGAAGGCGTCGGTCACCCGCATGAGGACCGCGTCGAACCAGCCGCCGCACGCCCCGGCGATGAGCCCGATGAGACCGCCGAAGACAACCCCGAACGCCACCACGGCCAGGGCGCCGAACCAACTGGTCTGCATGCCTGCCAGCACCCGGCTGAGGATGTCGCGCCCGACGGTGTCGGTGCCGAGCAGGTTGACCGCGTTCGGAGCGGTCATCGGCTGGCCCACTGCGGCCAGTGGATCGTACGGCGCAATCTGACGGGCGAAGATCGCGACGAAGAACACCGCGCCCAACGCACCGAACGAGACGTAGCTTCCCACCGTCGTGCCATGAAAGTACTGCCGCACCGAAAACCCGACGCGACTCCGGTACCGCACAAGTGGTGCGGGAACGTAGTATTCGGCGACCGCCATTGACGTCTCCTCTTGTGTGTTTCTTGCGATTTCGGCGTGATTTGTTGCGCTCAGCGCGACTGATCACGCCGAAATCGCGGTTGTTAGAACTCGCGCAGCGTCTGGCGCAGCGTCGACTGGGTGTACTCGGTGCGGGTCAGGCCAAGCCGCTGCAGCTCGGGCACCAACCCGTCGGTGATCGACGAGATGTAGTTGCGGTTCAGGTCCCAGCCCGGCTTCATGATCAGGAAGCCGTCACCACCGATCTCTTCCATCGTCTCGCCCATCTTGCGGGCGACCTGCTCGGGCGTTCCGATGAACTCGACGCCGGTGGTGGCCCAGTCGATGGCGAGCTGCCGCAACGTCTTTGGCCCCGGGCTTCCGTCGCCGCGCATGAAGTGCTCGAGCGAGCCGCGCTCACCATTCGTGGTCAGGCCCTCCGGAAGTGGCTTATCCCAGTCGAACTGCTTGAAATCGATCTCGGTGTTGGACGAGATTCCGGCGAGCTGCTTTTCGATGTAGCTGTCGAGCGCGGTAAGACGGTCGACCTGCGCCCTTGCCTCGGTCTCGCTGGCCGCGACCACGGGTGACACGCAGAACATGAGCTTGACGTCGTCGGGGTTTCGTCCGGCCGCCTTGGCGCGGGCCCGGATATCGTCGCGGTAGGACTTCATGCCCGCCGTGCCGGTGCCAACGGCGACGATCGCGTCGGCGGCGCGGGCCGCGAAGGCCCTGCCCCGCGGGGAGGCCCCTGCCTGAAGGATTGTCGGCTTGTGTTGCGGGGACGGCACCGTGTTGAGAGGCCCCCGCGACTTGAAGTATTTCCCGACGAAGTCGATGGTGCGGACCTTCTTGAAGTCGGCGTACGTATGGGTCTCGTGGTCCATCACCACGGCGTCTTCGTCCCACGAGTCCCACAGTTCGCAGACGAGGTCGTAGTACTCGTCGGCGACGTTGTAGCGCTCGTCGTGCTCGGGCAGCGCGTCAAGGCCGAAGTTCTGCGCGGCCCGGTCCTCGGCCGACGATACGATGTTCCAGCCGAACCGGCCCTCGGCGATCGAGTCCACCGTCGAGGCCAGCCGGGCCAGCAAGTACGGCGGGTAGAACGATGTCGACATCGTTGCCACCACACCCAATTTCGAAGTGTTCGCCGCGATCAACACCGCCAATGGAATTGGGTCGTGCTTCGGTGCGAACACGGAGTTCTTCAGCGAGCCCTCCATCGTGCCGCCGTAGGAGTCGGCCACCATCACGGTGTCCTCGATCATGATGTAGTCGAAGCAGGCCCGTTCCATACTTTTCGCCATGTCGACGTAGAACCGGCCGTTGGGCCAGTTCGCCACGTCCGGTGAAGCCCATGGCGTGTCCCATTCCGGGGGAATGAAATTCATGAACCAGCCCAGGTGGAACTTCTTCGTCATCTCCATCTCCTCATCAAAGGCCCGGACTATGTCTCATCGGATTCGCCTCCGTAGCAACGGCATTACGCCACTTGACCTGCTGACGGCTCATCGGCCGCTACGAGGAGGCAGGAAGCCAGGTGCTGCCTCATGCCGTCGGTGGAGACCAGCGTCGGAACGTCGGTGGTGCACCGGTCCACCCGCTCTGCGCACCTGGGGTGAAACGCGCAACCGGTCGGAATCGCCAGCGGGCTGGCCGGTTCGCCGGGCAACCGCACCGGCTCGGTTCCCGGCGTAGGAACCGCGGCGAGAAGCGCCTTCGTATACGGGTGTTGCGGGTTGTTGATGAGTTCCTCGGTCGGCGCGACCTCGACGATCTGGCCGAGGTACATGACCGCGATCCGATCCGAGATGAACCGTGCGGCGGCCAAGTCGTGAGTGACGAACATGACGGCCATCCCGAGCTCGCGGCGAAGTTCCTGCAGCAGGTTGAGCACCGACGCAGCCAGCGACGCGTCGAGCGCCGACGTAGGTTCGTCGCACAACAGCAGGCGCGGGGGCACGATGATCGCGCGGGCGAGGGCGACGCGCTGACGCTGACCACCTGACAGGCTGGTCGCCTTCACACCCGCTACGTCCGGCGGCAGGCCGACTTGGCGAAGGGCTTGCTCGACGCGGTTGCGGCGCTCGGACCGCCCCGTCGTTTTCAGCAGCCGCTCGCCGACGATCTCCCCCACCGTCATCCACGGCGTGAGCGATGCGCCCGCATCCTGAAACACCATCTGCGGCCGAGAACCGATGTAGTTGACCGTCCCGCCTTCCGGCTCCATCAGCCCGGCCACCACGCGCAGCAGAGTCGACTTGCCCGAGCCGGATTCGCCTACCACGGCGATGGACTCGCCGGAACCGACGTCGAGGATGACATGGCGCAGCGCGTGCAGGCTGTCACGCTTGGTCCAGCCGCGCCGTACCGGAAAGTGTTTGTCAATCCCATTGACCTGCAATGCCGGTCGGCTTTCGTCCACTCCGATCATCGGCCGGAACAGCGGTGTCTCCTCGCGACTCCCCACGTTGGCCGTCGCGTTTTTGACGATGCAGGCAGCAAGGCCGGAATGCGTCGCCGCGGGGACCGGCTCGGGCAGCGCCTCTGAACACGCGGCGATCGCCGCCGGACAACGCGGCGTGAACGCGCATCCCCTCGGGTGCTCTCGCGGGTCAGGCGGCTGACCCGGCAGGGCGTGAATCGCACGGCCCAGTGGTAGGTCCAGATCCAGCCGCGAGTTCAGCAAGCCGACTGTGTACGGGTGCGACGGGGCCCGCAGCACCGCGTCCATCGAACCCAACTCGGCCACTCGACCGCCGTACATCACAGCGACGCGGTCGGCGATCTGGGACGCCACCCCGATGTCGTGGGTGACGACGATGAATGATGTGCCCAGCTCGTTGCATAGGTCGCGGAGCAGTCCCAGCACCTGTGCCTGCACCGTGACGTCGAGGGCCGTCGTGGGTTCGTCGGCGATGACCAGATCCGGCTTGCCTGCCACGGCCATCGCGATCATGACGCGTTGCCGCAGTCCTCCCGAAAGCTCATGCGGGAAGGCCTTCATCCGCCGCTGCGGGTCCGGCACTCCGACGAGATCGAGCAGCCGCCTGGCCTCTTCGGAGTCTCCGGTCGCCTCGCTCACCTGCCTGCCCACCCGCATGGTCGGGTCCAGCGAGGTCATCGGATCCTGAAACACCGCGCCCAGGTGGGCCTTTCGCACTCGGCGCCGCTCTTCCGCGGTCGCGGCGACCATATCGATGCCACAGACCTCTGCTCTGCCACTGATGACGGGCGCTGGCTCCCCTGCGAGCAGACCGAGCAGCGCAAGGCCCATCACGCTCTTACCGGACCCGGACTCCCCGACCAGGGCAAGAACCTCGCCCGGCTGGACCTCCATGCTGACGCCTCGCAGCGCGTGCAACGGCACTCCGCGGCGCTCGAAGGTGACGTGCAGATCGTGCACCCTGGCGCGGGGGGTTTTCTCATCCGGACCGGTCGGCAGGCCCAGCTGCACGATGTCGTTCGCGGTAACGCTCATGGGGAAGCCCTCGGTTCCGGTGTGGGACTGCCACAGCGGTGTGGGATAGCCACAGCAAAACCGCCACGGATGACAAAGTCACGTCGCAACTGTGTCCACGAGATTGCGCCGATTTCCGGCGGCCGGCGAATCCAGCCAATGCCCAAGTTGTGTGTCGTTTGTTGCGCCGCAATCCCGCGTTTCGCCGCAACAAACGACACAACGGGGGCAACCGTGGCGCAATATAAGCGTTACCCCCGAGCCGAGGCCGGGAAATCCGCGTCTTGTTGACTGCAGGCATGACTGTCGTCGTCGTAGGAAATCCCAAGCCGATGTCGCGGACCCGGGCCGCGGCCGAGTTGGTTGCCGAGAAGCTGACCGGTGTTGCGGCTCAACACGTTATCGATGTCGTCGACCTTGGCGCAGGCCTCCTCGGCTGGGGCGACCCGAAGGTCGCCGAGGCCAAGTCGATCGTGAAGGCCGCCGACTCCCTGATAGTGGCGTCGCCGACGTTCAAAGCCACCTACACCGGTCTGCTGAAATTGTTCCTCGATCAGTTCGGGGCAGGCGAACTCGGTCAGATCACGACGTTCGCACTGATGCTCGGCGGCTCGTACACCCACGCTCTTGCGCCCGAGTTGTCCCTGCGCCCAGTCCTTGTCGAGATCGGCGCCAGCTGTCCGGCACCAAGCCTGTACCTGCTCGACTCCGAGTACGAGACGTCTGAGGATCTGGAGAAGTGGCTCGAGATCGCTCGTCGGTTCGTCCCGGCGGTGTCATCGTGATCGTCGCGGTCGACGACCAGTTCGACCAGGCGCTGCTGCGCCAGGCGTTCGGCTGCTTCCCCAGCGGCGTAACCGCATTCTGCGGCCTGCTCGACGGAGTCGCCGAGGGTATGGCGGCGAGTTCCTTCACCTCGGTTTCGCTCGACCCGGCGCTGGTGTCGGTGTGTGTGGCCAATTCGTCGACCACATGGCCGAAACTGGCGCGGCTCGAGCGGCTTGGGCTATCTGTGCTGGCCGGCGAGCACGCGCCCGTTGCGCGTGCGCTCGCGTCGAAGACGGGTAACCGGTTCAGCGGCGTCGATTGGATGGCGACCGACACCGGCGCGGTGTTCGTGCACGGTGCGACGCTGTGGCTGGAGTGTGCGCCCTACAAGCGAATCGAGGCAGGCGACCACGAGATCGTCGTGCTGCAGATCGTCTCACTGGCGATCTATCCCGATGTCGCCCCGATGGTCTTCCACCGCAGCAACTTTCACGAACTGGCCCCCGCAGGCTAGTGTTGTACCGCGATTTCTACATGATGGTCGCTATCCTGGCCGAGAGAATCACAGCCCTGGTGCAGAAATCGGTGAACAACGACGGCTAGGCCCGCTTGAGGGATTGCGGCCAGAAGATCGGCGGATAGAACGAATTGTCCTCGACCCCGCTCACGTAACTGTGCGCGATCGTGGAGTTCGGCGGTATGCACAGTGGGATCCAGATCGCATCGTCGAGGATAATCTGGCTGCACTTCTGATAGATCTGCGTGGCCTGAGCCGGGTCCGCCTGAATGACCGCATCGTCCATCAGCTTGTCTAGCTCAGGATTCGAATACTGGTAGAAATTCAGCGGTTTGGCGCCGGTGCGCAGCAGAATCCGGAACGTCGTGTCCAGGTGTAGCGCGTCACCGCCGAGGAACGACACCAGCATGTCCGGCCGCTTCTCGGGCGCCTGGTTCGGCAGGTCGAACTCCTCGGCAACCGGCATTGTCCGCACCGTGACGTCGAGCCCGAATGCCGCCAGCTGGCTCTGGATGAGCTCGGCCATCTGCCCGCGGGGCGCTCCACCGTCGGCGCTCCAGGCGAGGTCGATCTTCTTCGACGGGAGTGTCGACACAATCGCCTTCAGTGCAGCGGTGTCGACCTGTGCGGGGAACGGTGCGAGCGCAGGGTTGAATGTGTTCTCGGGCCACATTGCGTCCTGGACCTTCGCCAACCCGCCCCACGCCGTGTCGACGATGGACTTGCGGTCCAGCGCGGTGAGTACGGCCTTGCGCAGCGCCTTGTTCGCGAAGATGCCGGAGGTCGGGTTGAGCCAGATCGCCTCGCCGACACCTCCGAAGGAGTTGACCACGGCGAACTTCGTGTTCTTCTCGTAGGCCAGCACATCGGGAATCGCGAAACCCTTTGTCACCATGTCGAATGCGCCGGAGTCCAGCTGCAGCTTCTGGGTTGCGTCGCTCGGCGTGATGTCGATGCGAATCGATCTGAACACCGGCTTCTCGCCCCAGTAGTCGGGAAAGGCCTCCAGCGTGTAGTGGCTGCCGGTGACGAACTCCTTGAAAATGTATGGCACTGTACCTGCGTCGTG
>JAVXWV010000455.1:0-3365 GCA_032230775.1 Mycobacterium sp.
GCGCGCGGCCCGTCACCGGGGACCACCAGCACCGCGTCGAAAGCACCGGCAAGCCCAGCGCCGGTGTCGGCCTTGCGGTCGATCAACGTGTTGCGCGCCAGTTGCAGGCTGGAGTCGAGTGAGCGGGTCTCCTCCCCACCGACGATGCCGCTGACAGTGTTGCGGGCGCGCTCGATCTCCTCGGTGGCGGCGCGGACCTTGACCTCGAGGATGCGGTCGGTGATCTGGCTGGTCAGAACGAAGCCGAGGACCAGGATTACCGCGAGCGACAGCCCAAGCGTCAACACCACCACGCGCAGCTGCAGGGAGCGGCGCCATGCCAAACCCATCGCCCGACTCAGCACACCGAATCCGCGTAGTAGTGGTGCTGAACGCCGATGGATGCGCCGCCTCGAGCTGAAGATCACGGGGGTCCGGCCTTGTATCCCACTCCTCGAACGGTCAGCACCACCTGCGGGTTCTCCGGGTCTTTCTCAACCTTGGCCCGCAAACGTTGGACATGGACGTTCACCAAACGGGTGTCGGCTGGGTGCCGGTACCCCCACACCTGTTCGAGCAGCACATCACGAGTAAACACCTGCCGTGGTTTGCGCGCCAACGCCACCAACAGGTCGAACTCCAGCGGTGTCAGGGAAATCTGCTCGCCTTGCCGGGTGACCTTGTGGGCAGGCACGTCGATCTCGACGTCGGCGATCGACAGCATCTCCGCGGGCTCGTCCTCGTTGCGGCGCAGCCTGGCGCGCACGCGGGCGATGAGCTCCTTGGGCTTGAACGGCTTCATGACGTAGTCGTCGGCGCCCGACTCCAGGCCGAGCACCACATCGACGGTGTCGGTCTTGGCCGTCAGCATGACGATCGGCACGCCGGAGTCTGCACGCAGCACGCGGCACACGTCGATGCCGTTCATGCCGGGCAGCATCAGGTCCAGCAACACCAAATCGGGCCGCAACTCGCGGACCGCCGTGAGCGCCTGCGTGCCATCGCCGATGACGGCTGTGTCGAAACCTTCCCCGCGCAACACGATGGTGAGCATCTCGGCCAGCGAAGGGTCGTCATCGACGACCAGAATCCTTTGCCTCATGGAGTCCATGTTGTCACCAGATCGCGATAAAACGCGGGTAGCAGGCGGGCGTTTTGCGTGTTGACCTGTCCCGATCAGCCTCTGGTGTGCAGTCAGATTGTGATTCGGAGCGATTCAGCCGCAATTCGCGATCTGCGCGCACACTCCGGCTGGACGGCCAGCACTACCCATCGCGGACGACTGCGGCGAGCGCAACTGGATCGACGCCTGGGCCGGCGACCAGCCACCGTCCGCACCAGTCGGCGGCCGCAAGCCCGGAGTAGACCTCGCCGGTGCGGCGCTGCAGACCGTCGTCGCGCTCGTAGGCGTCCTTGGCGCGGTCGGCTTCTTGCTGCGCACGGTTCTCCGCGCGCTCGGCTGCGAGCTCGGTCGGCACATCGAGCAACACCTGCCAGTCCGGCGACGGCAGGTGTAGCCGCCCGTACTCGAGGTCGCGAACCCAGTCGACGACGTCGCCGTCGGCACCCTGGTGCAGCCGCGCGGCGCTGTAGGCGGCGTTGGACGCCACATAGCGGTCGAGGATCACCACGTCGTAGGCGGCGTTGAGGTGGCCGATCTCGTCGCGGGCCCCTGAGCGGTCGAGGGCGAACAGCACGGCCATCGCGTACACCGATGAGGACAGGTCACCGTGCCCGCCATGCAATGCCTCGGCGGCGAGATCGGCCGACACCGAATGTCCGTAACGCGGAAACGCAAGAGTCGCGACGGAGGAGCCCGCGGCTTCGAACGCCGCGCGCAACCCGTTGGTCAGGGTGCGCTTGCCTGCGCCGTCGACACCCTCGATGACGATGAGCACGCGGCGAGCCTATCCGCATAGAACTCTCCCAATCTCCTGTGGAACACCTGGCGATCAACGCAGCGGCACACAGCCTGGCCGCAGACTGTGAGCCATGATGTTGTCTCGGCTCGTCACCGCGGTATGCGCAGGCGCAGGGATCGGCGCGGCGCTCTTCGGCGCCAGCCCGCTCGCCAACGCCAACCAGGACCCGGGCGCGAATCCCCCCAACTGCAGCGCCGCCGACCTCGAAGGCGTACGGGCCGGTGTGGCGGCGTCGACGTCGGCGTACTTGTTCACGCATCCGGACCTCAACGACTTCATGACGAGCCTGAAGGCGATGTCGCGAGAGCAGGTCGCGTCGAAAGTGAAGGGCTACATGGCCTCTCACCCCGACGAGCAGGCCGACATGGCGGGCATCCGGCAGCCGCTGGTCGATATCAAGGACCGCTGCGGGGCACCGCCGAGCCCCTAGGACGCACTAGGCCGCATAGCCACGCGCGGCGGCGACCTCGATCAGCAGTGCGCGCAGATTTTTTCGGCCCCGGTGCAGCCGTGACATCACAGTGCCGAGCGGCATGTCCATGATCGCGGCAATCTCCTTGTACCGGAAGCCTTCTACGTCGGCGTAGTAGACCACCATGCGCTGGCCTTCGGGCAAGGCTTGCAGTGCGTCGCGCACGTCTTCATCGCCCATCGCTTCCAGCGCCGCGAGTTCGGCCGACGGAGTTGCAGCGCTAAGCCGTACGTCGGTGACATCGGCAGCGAGCACTTCGTCCGGGCGCCGTTGCGCGGTCCGGTACGAGCTGATCCACGTGTTTGTCAGGATGCGGAAAAGCCACGCCCGCAGGTTGGTTCCGGCTCTGAACGAGTGAAAGCCGGCATAGGCCTTGGCCATCGTCTCCTGAACCAGGTCCTCGGCGTCGGCGGGGGTGTGGGTGTACCGCAGCGCGGCGCGGTAGAGCTGGTCGACCAACGGCAGCACGTCCCTGATGAACAGTGCCGCCGGGTCATCGGCGGCGTCCTCATCTGTCCAGTTGCTCATATAAGCAGCTTGGCATCTCAAGGGCACTTGAGGTCAAGCGATTTTCGCCGAATAGCCAAAGTCCCCCGACACGCGGTGTGCCGGGGGACTTTTGGTCGAGATCAGTAGCGGTAGTGCTCCGGCTTGTACGGGCCGTCGACGTCGACGTTGATGTACTCGGCCTGCTCCTTGGTGAGCCGCGTCAGCGAGCCGCCGAGCGCCTCAACGTGGATCTTGGCCACCTTCTCATCGAGATGCTTGGCCAGCCGGTAGACCTCGTTGTCGTACTCGTCGTTCTTGGTCCACAGCTCGATCTGCGCGATTACCTGGTTGGAGAAGCTGTTGCTCATCACGAACGACGGGTGGCCCGTCGCGTTGCCCAGGTTCAGCAGCCTGCCCTCGCTCAACACGATGATCGAGTGGCCGTCCTCGAAGATGAACTCGTCGACCTGCGGCTTGATGTTGATCCGGCGAATCTTCGGGTC
>JAVXWV010000526.1:0-3413 GCA_032230775.1 Mycobacterium sp.
TCCCTGGAAATCACGAGCTGTGGTGGATGTCACCTGACCATCCATCCTGATATGGTGACTTGACGCGTGTCAAGTTTTGAATCCCGCGCGTCGCGATGAAAAGGTCTACAGCCATGACGGCCCAACCCGCACCACAGCAGATTCGCCGCACCCGCGGCGACCGCCAGCGTGAGGCGATCGTCACGGCAGTACGCGATCTGCTCCAGGAGCGGACGTTCGGCGACCTGTCCGTGAGCACCATCAGCGAGCGCGCGGGTGTCGCCCGGTCCGGCTTCTACTTCTACTTCGACTCCAAGTACGCGGTGCTCGCGGTGATCCTGGCCGACGCCGGTGAGCTGCTCGACAGCCTGACCCACCATTTCGCGCCGCGGGAGCCGGGTGAGACGCCAGCGGCATTCGCCAAGCGGATGGTCGGCAGCGCTGCGGTCGTGTATGCCAACGACGATCCCGTAATGAAGGCGTGCGCGGCGGCGCGAAATACCGATGCGCAGATCCGCGAGATGATGGACGACTTCTACGACGGCATCATTGACAAGCTCATCACGCTCCTCGAACAAGATGCCGACGCGCGCCCGATCTCCGACGATCTACCGGCCCTGGTGCGGACGCTCGCTGCAGTGACGTCTTTCACGCTGATGGAGGACAGCGCTTTCATTGGCCGTGGCGAGCACCCCGCGCGCGCAATCGACATCGTGGAGCGGTTGTGGCTGAGCGCGTTTTGGGGCGACCAATAGCCGCGACGGTAATGTCACCCGCATGGCGCAGGGGAGCGGCTTCACCGGCAAGCGTTGTTTTCTCACCGGGGCCGCCAGTGGCATCGGCCGCGCGACCGCGCTGAAGCTGGCCGCAGAAGGGGCCGAGCTGTACCTCACCGACCGCGACGCCGAGGGCCTGGAGAAGACCGTTGCCGACGTGCGTGCGCTCGGTGCGCAGGTGCCCGAACACCGCGTTCTCGACATCTCCGACTACGACGAGGTCGCCGCTTTTGCCGAACACATCCACGCCAACCATCCGGCGATGGACGTGGTGATGAATATCGCCGGTGTGTCCGCGTGGGGGACGGTCGACCAGCTCACGCACCAGCACTGGAAGTCGATGGTCGACATCAATCTGATGGGTCCCATCCACGTCATCGAGACGTTCGTCCCGCCGATGCTGGCCGCCCGCAACGGCGGGCACCTGGTCAATGTCTCGTCGGCCGCCGGCCTGGTGGCGCTGCCCTGGCACGCGGCGTACAGCGCAAGCAAGTACGGACTGCGCGGATTGTCGGAGGTGCTGCGCTTCGATCTCGCCCGGTACCGCATCGGTGTGTCGGTGGTGGTGCCCGGCGCGGTGAAAACACCACTGGTGCAGACGGTTCAGATCGCGGGCGTGGACCGTGATGATCCCAACGTGAAGCGGTGGACGGACCGCTTCGGTGGGCATGCGGTATCGCCCGAGCACGTCGCCGACAGGATCCTGCGCGGTGTGCGGCGTAACCGCTTCCTCATTTACACGTCGCTGGACATTCGGGCGCTGTACCTGTTCAAGCGTTCGGCGTGGTGGCCCTACAGCCTCGCGATGCGCCAGGTCAACGTGTTGTTCAGCCGAGCGTTGCGCTCTTCGTCGCGGACGAGTTAGTACCCGCCCTCCGGCGGATTGAGCTCAAGCCGGACGCCGAGCAGCCGGATTGGCCTGTCGAGTTCGAACAGGTCGAGCAAGTCCAGTGCTGTGGTGGTGATCGCCTCGCCATCCACGCTCGCCGACGGCAGCTTGCGGATCTTGGTCCTGGTGTAGAACGTGTTGGTGCGCACGGTCACCGCTACCCGGGTGACGACGCGACCTTGGGCCACGATCTCGGTGAGCGTTTGCCGCGCGAGTTCGACTACAGCGGAGTCGATTTCGGCGCGGTCGATCAGGTCCTCTGCGAAGGTGATGACGTGGCTGCGCGAGCGCGCCAACCACGGTTCGGCGCTGACGTTGCTGTCGCCGCCGCCCTTGGCCAGCAGCAGAATCCACAGCCCAGTCGTCGGGCCGAAGGTCGACGTGAGCAGCGAGGCATCGGTGGCGGCGAGGTCCGCGACGGTGGTAATACCCATGCCTGCAAGCTTTTTGGCGGTCTTGGGGCCGACGCCCCACAAGGCGTCGACCTCGCGGTCGCCCATCACCGCCATCCAGTTCTCGTCGGTGAGTTGGTAAATGCCTGCCGGCTTGCCGAACCCGGTGGCGACCTTGGCGCGCTGTTTGTTGTCGCTGATGCCGACCGAACACGACAATTCCGTCCCGCCCGCGATGACTTCGCGGATCTGCTGTGCCAGCTCGACGGGGTCCTCGACATCGGCGCCCATATATGCCTCGTCCCAGCCCCACACCTCGACGGGGTGACCGAAGTCGCGCAGCAGGGTCATCACCTCTTCGGAGGCTTCGTCATAGGCGGCCGTATCGAGGGGCAGGAACGTCGCATCCCGGCACTTGCGGGCCGCGGTGCGCAGCGGCATACCGGCGTGCACACCGAACTTGCGCGCTGGGTAGGACGCGCACGTGACGACCTTGCGCGGTTCGTTGGGGTCGCCGTTGCCGCCGACGATGATTGGCAGACCGGCAAGTTCGGGTCTGCGACGCACTTCGACCGCGGCCTGGAACTGGTCGAGGTCGACGTGCAGGACCCACCTTGGCGTCATCGGCCGCAGAGCTTGCGCGCCACGCTTTCCCAGGCGTCGCCGAGTTGCTCGAGTGTGCGGCCGCGCACGGTGAGCTCGCGATGCACATAGTCCGCGTCGAGCAGCGTGTGCAGAGCGAACGCCTGAGCGTCGAGGTCGCCGGTAGTTCCCGCATCTTCCAGCAAGACCCGAATGTGGCGGTGGTGCAACATCATTGGCTCGTTGAACCGCATCTGCGGGTCACGACCGGCATCCGAGAGGAGCCCGTAGTGGGCGTGCACGAACTGCAGCCGGTCGCGACCGTAGGCAAGCAGTCGGTCCAGCGCGGGCGCACCAGGCCCCAGCGGAGGCGGGCCGAACATGAAGGCCTGCTGTTGAGCCTTCTCGTCCTCGTCGAGCAGCACGATCATCAGGCCCGCCCGGCTACCGAACCGGCGGAACAGCGTGCCCTTGCCGACGCCGGCCGCTGCGGCGATGTCGTCGGTCGTGACCGCGTCGGCGCCGCGCTCGGCGATCAGGCTGCGAGCGGCCTCGAGGAGCAGACCGCGGTTGCGTGCAGCGTCGCCCCGCTCCGGCGGACCGGAATCGGTTACCGGCAGGTCGACAAGCCGATCGGAGACGCTCACCTTCGCAACTTTAGCTCAGCCGGAACAAATCGGACCACGGTCCGGTTGACTCGTGCGAGGATCTTTTGGAACGACCGAAGGGAACGTGAAATGTCCGATACCAAGGTGTTGGTGCTGCTGGGAAGCCTGCGCGCCGCGTCGATCAATC
>JAVXWV010000582.1:0-5092 GCA_032230775.1 Mycobacterium sp.
CGCGCAACCACATCTCGATGCGTTCTTCCTCGGCGTTCCACCGGGCGACGTGTTCAAACGCGTCGAGATCGAAATCGGCGTCGAGTTCCCGGTTCACCACCGCCAGCACGTTGCGGTTGAACTTCGCTGTCACGCCAGCACTGTCGTCGTAGGCACGCACCAACCGGCCGACGTCCTTGACCAGGTCGGTGCCCAGCAGCAGGCTGTCGCCCGGCCGCAACGTGTCCGACAGCGCGGACAGGAAAACGGCCCGCGGACCCGGCGTCAGGTTGCCGATCGTTGAGCCGAGGAAGGCGACCAAGCGGCGTCCGGCACGCGGAATCTCGTCGAGGTGCTCCTCGAAATCGCCACACACCGCATCGATCTCGACGCCCGGATACTCGCGTTGGATTGCCTCACCTGCCGCATTGAGCACGCCGGCGTCGACATCGAACGGGACGAACCGGCGCAGGGATCCGCTGTCGCGCAGGGCGTCCAACAGCATGCGGGTCTTCTCCGAGGTGCCGCTGCCGAGCTCGACCAGAGTGTCGGCGCCCGACGCGACGGCGATCTCGGCCGACCGCGCACGCAGGATCTCCGCCTCGGCGCGGGTCGGATAGTACTCCGGAAGCCGGGTGATCTGGTCGAACAGGTCGCTGCCCACCGAGTCGTAGAACCACTTGGGCGGCAGCGATTTCGGTGTCTGAGTCAATCCGTCCCGCACATCTCGGCGCAGTGCGATCGCCGCCGAGTCAGCGGCCAGGTGGTTGGACAACGAGAGGGTCATGACGATCCTTTCAGGGGGATCAGCTGCACGCGAGAGTCCTCGATCACGACGAGATGGCGGTCGGGGACTTCCTGCCAATCGGGGTTGTCGTCGTATGGTTCGCTGGCCAGCGCTACGCCGTCGTCTCGACGCAGCACCGACAGGGTGTCGCCCCATGTGGTGGCGCGCATTTGAGATCCGTTGGCCGCCAATATGTTCAGCCGCGCATTGGGGTCGACGGCGGCCACTTCTACGACAGTGTCGCCGAGCGCATCTAGCCCGTGCTCGAAGATCAGCGCCGCCAGCAGTGCGCTGTCGACGGTGGACTCCGCGCCAGATGACGGTGGCAGGACGGCACGATCGACCACACCATTGTGGGACAACAGCCACTGCCCGTCGGTGAACGGGGCGGATGCCGACGGTTCGATCGGCATGCCGACGCTGGCCGAACGCACGGCCGCGACAACGCAATCACTGCTCAACGCGGGCGCCACCGATGCGAATGACGCGTCACCCCACAGTGGTGCGGCGCTGCGCCACCTGCGCACCACGCCGTGGTCGAAAAATCCGACGCCCCAGCCGTCGGCGTTCATCAGACCGTGCTTCTGCCTGCGGGGGGCATACGACTGCACAAGCAGCCCCGACGGCGGGTCGAGAACGAGAGACGCGATCGATCGCGGTTCACCGAGCCAGCCGAGGTGTCTACACATCAGGCGTCCCAGGCCAGGCGTACTCCCGAGAAGATCTGCCGCCGGATCGGGTGATCCCAGTTGCGAAAGCTCGGCCGAAGGATGCTTGACGCAACCGCCCATGAGCCACCACGCAGCACCTTGTAATCGCCTGCCCCAGAACCCTCGAAGAACGGCTGCGAATACCTGTCATAGATCATCGGCGTGAAGCCCGGCCACGGCCGCAGCGGCGACGTCGTCCACTCCCACACATCGCCAAGCATCTGCTCGGCGCCGTACGCCGACGCGCTTGCCGGATAGCCCCCGACCGGGGCGGGACGCAAGGCGTCACCGCCGAGGTTCGCCAGGTGTTCAGTGGGTTCTGATGCGCCCCAAGGGAATCGGCGACGCCTCCCGGCCACGGGATCCCATGCGGCGGCCTTCTCCCATTCCACCTCGGTGGGCAGGCGCGCTCCTGCCCACGCCGCATACGCCTCAGCCTCGAAATACGTGACGTGCTGCGCGGGTTCGTCGGCGGGGATCTCTTCGACGTGCCCGAAGCGCGTGCGAGTTTGCCCTTTCATATCCCAGAACTGCGGCGCGGTCAGCCCCGCCTCCTGCCGATGTGTCCAGCCGGAGTCCGACCACCAGCGCTGCTGCTGGTAACCGCCGTCGTCGATGAATTGCCGCCATTCGCCGTTGGTCACCGGAACGCGGCCGATGCGGAAGGCAGGCACATCGACAGTGTGCGCGGGCCTTTCGTTGTCGAGTGAGTGCGGTTCGCTGACCGCGTCGACGCCAAGGACGAACTCGCCGCCGGGTACCAACACCGACGTTCCGGCAACACCGGGCCGTCCAGACGGCAACGCGCGGCCGCTGTCCAATAGCGGCGGGCCCACCCGCAGGTTCAGCGCCTGCAGCATGGTCTCGTCGTGCTGGTTCTCGTGGCTGATGACGAGCCCGAAATTGAAGCCCGCTTCAGAGCCCAGGTCGTCGGTCAGCGAGTCCAGGCTGTCGAGCACCTTGTTACGCACCGTCGCGCAGTAGGCACGCGCGTCGTGCGGCGGCAGCAGAGGCAGGTTCACCCTGCTGGCGCGCGAATTCACGAACGCGTCGTAGAGCCGCTCGACATCGGGCGCCAGCATGCCCGGCCGGTCCGGGTTGCCGTCCCGCAGCAGCCACAGCTCCTCCTGCTGGCCGATGTGCGCCAGGTCCCACACCAGCGGGCTCATCAACGGGTCGTACTGGCGCCCCAGTTCGGCGTCATCGAAGTCGACAAGCCGCAATGTGCGGTCCCTGGCGTACGTCAGCTCACGCGCAAGCGTCTCGCGTGTCACATCTCCCCTTGCGCCAGTTGGGTGACCGCCGTGTCGATCCCGTATTTCACCGCACGATCGGAGAAATCGTCGGCCGGGCAGCGTCCCTTCTCGACCGAACGCACCAACTGCAGCATCGATTCCTCGAGTTCGCCGGGTGCGCGTTCGGCGGCGGTCTGCACACAGCGGATGGCCGCCTCGTGCAGCCGTCGGTCGCCGAGGCCGATCTGTGCCGCGCGGTCCCATGCCGTGGCCACCGCCTCGGTGGCTTCGGCGGCGATGTCGGCGGCGACCGGGTCGTCGAGCAGCGTGACGAGCGTGAACACCACCGCTGGCCACACCGCCTCGGGCAGGCTGTCGAGGTAGCGGATCTCCAGCCAGCGACGCGGCCGAACAGGCGGGAACAGCGTGGTCAGGTGGTAGTCGAGATCGTCTTGCGTCGGCCTGCGGCCACCAAGCAGCATCCGGCCGTCGGCCCAGTCCGCGAACGGCACCCAATCGGTAATCGGAACCGCGTCCATCTCCGGCGTCGGGTGCACGAGCATCACCGGCGCCTTCATCGCGTAGCGCGCCCATTCGCCCGCCGGATCGTCGCCGTTGACGCCGAGGATCGGACCGCAGCGTGCCGAATCCAACTGGCTCCACACCCGCTGCCGCGTCGAGGCCCAGCCGGTGAACTGGCCCGCGAGCATCGGCGAGTTGGCGGCGATCGCGATCATCGTCGGGCCCAACGCATGCGCCAGCCGCACCCGCGCCGCCCAGCCGTCCCGCGGTCCAGCGTCCAGATTGATCTGCACCGACGCCGTCGACGTCATCATCGCCGCGCCCGCGACGCCCGTCTGGCTGGCAATGAAGAACTCCTCCATCGCCTTGTACCGGTCTCCCGGGTTCACCCGCTTGACCGGACGCAGCGGGTCGGCTCCCAGCAGCACCAAACCGAGGCCGGCTTGCGCGAACGTCGAGCGCAGCTCGGCGCGGTCGGCCATCATCGCTGCGATGGCCGCCACCGGCTCATCCATCGGCGGGCCGGACAACTCGACCGCGCCGCCGGGTTCGACGGTGATCGCGCTGCCTCCTGGCAGCGGCGGCACACCTGCGATCGCGTCCTTCAGCTCTGCCCACTCCGGGCGGCGCATCGGGTCGGCAAGGTCGAAACAGTGCGCCTCGACTTCGAGGCCGACGCGCCCCACCGGACCGTCGGCCAGACAGCTCTCCCCGATGTTCAGGGCGGCGCTATACGCGCTGGTGAGCTCGGCTTTCTTGGCATTCGATGGGTGCGCGTCGTCCACCTCGGACGTCATTGCGAAGGTCATGTCTTCCGGCCCCTTCCGGGTAGGGAACGATCGCGGCCTTCACTCCATCTTCCAGAGACAACCGACAAAGTCCCGCGATTTTTCGATGACGCGTTCGTGACGCATACCCGAAAACGTTGCCGGTTACTGCCCGAGGGTGTTTTGCATCGCTCCGGCCAGCACATTCACCGCAGGGCCGGCGTTGCCGGATTGACAAACTTTTACTTGCAGCAGAACGTTCTCCCGCTTGCGCGTCGTCACGAAACAGCGGCGGTCGGTGCCTGCCTCCTGCTTCACCCAGTCTGAATCGGTCGCAGTGGCAGGACCACCTGTGTACGTCCACACCTGGGTGGTGAAGTTGTCGAGGTGCATTGCCGTGGTTTGACCGCTGCATCCCACCGTCCGGTCCACGACGCGATGGAACGCGCGATCGGCCGCGTCGTTGGTGGCGAACACCCCGATCGCCTGCTTCACGTAATGGCCCTGATCGTTGTCGGATGTCTGCGTGACCGCGCCGTTGAACGACGCGAGATCAGGGTCGGCATACACCTCGGTCAGTCCGATGTCCGCCCAGTTGTTGCACACCGGGTCGTCGACGTAATACGACTGGAAGGGATCCGTGAACGTCCACGCGAATCGCATTGGCGCGCCGACGATGTTGCCCACTGACCCCTTGCCAAGCACCGCGTAATTCACGACGCCCGGGTCGGACGGACGAGCAGAGGCAGGTGCAGCCAACGCCAGACCCACGGCCAGACCGATGCCCGTCACCGTGGCGATCCGCACGAGCTAGACCTTCGCCGACAGCGTCACGTCGATGTTGCCGCGGGTGGCCTTCGAGTAAGGGCAGACGCCGTGCGCCTTCTTCATCAGATCGTCGGCGACGCCCTGCTCGAGGCCGGGCAGGTAGCCGATCAGGTGGGCGTTGATGCCAAATCCGCCTGCGGGGTCCTTGCCGAAGCCGACCTGTGCGGTGATTCCAGTCGCGTCATCGAGCTTGACGTCGTCGTTGCGCGCGACCAACCGAAGCGCGCCGAGGAAGCACGCCGCGTAGCCAGCGGAGAACAGCTG
>JAVXWV010000700.1:0-3872 GCA_032230775.1 Mycobacterium sp.
CGTTCTTGCGGATGGACCGGAAGAGCGGCACGCGGGCCCGGGTGCGGGGGAGCACGGCGCCGCAGATGTGCTCGTCGAACGGGTCGTCGGCCTTGATGAGCCGGATCACCGCGGCGCGGCCGCCGCTATCGAATGCAGATACGACCTGCATCCAACGCAGGGCTGCGCACGGCGCGCAGGTGACGTGCGACTCGCCGGCGGGCAGCCGAATCGCGCAGGGCCCCTTGGGGCGCCGCACGCGCGCCTCCAAGCCACTGTCGAGGTGTCTCGTTATGTCCCCGCACAGTAATCCGACCAGATCACCGCGGCCTAGGGCACCTGCGAATCCCGTCAACAGAAGGGCACTGTCACGTCGTTCCAACACTTCGGTGGCCCAGCCGGTGGTGTCCTTCCGGGCCGCGGCGATCATCGCTGCGATGTCCGCGGTCAGTAGGGGAGCGGCGGGTCGAGCCGGCCGTGCAGTCTTGGTGGTCTCCGTCACCGCCGAGAGAACCTGGCGCACTTCGTCGTTGGCCGTGGGGGAGGGGTGCCCGGACGTGCGGTGGCGCTCGGCGATCGCGGCCGCCCACCGCCGCAGGGTAGCCAGCGCATACGCGGGCTGACTGTCGTTGTTGCGATGTTTCGCGGCGGCTCGCAGGTAGTCAGCCACCACCGCTGGATCGGCGGGAAGCGGGCAGTGGCGGTGCTGCGTGCACCATGTGACAAACCGATCCCAGTCGCTGTCGTAGGCGCGGCGGGTGCTCGCCGAGTGTGGGTGTCGAACCAGCGGTGCGGCCACGGCCTTAGAATACCGCCGCCTGCGCCTTGACGCTGTGCACGAAAGGCGTGTTGACATGGGGGTTTTCGTCTTGTGATGCGATAACAGCCGTTATCAACGTTCATCGCCTGTGAAACAGCAGTGAGGAGAAATCACGACCTGTTTGGGCGGACAACGGCAGTGTTGGCTGACTTCGGCGAACGCCGCCATCAGTGCGGTGCTCGAAATCGCGGGTCTGTTGATCCATCTGGCTATGGCATCACCATCGCCAAAAGCCCCACACACCAGGGCATCCACGACCGGCTAGCCGGCGGGACCTACGTCGCGCGCCGGCTGCCGTCATCGGCCATCGACTGATTACGGGGTCGCGCGGGGTGCGCCAGTGTCAGCCTTCGCCGTGCCGCGCTGTGAGGTATCGGCCAGGGTGCGGAGCAGAAACTCGTATGTCAGCGCGGTATTGAAGGCCGCCTGCGCCGCGTCGGTGGCGCCTCCATGACCGCCCGCCCCGCGTTCGAAATAGCGCACCCGATGACCGGCGGCCTGCAGCGCAGCCGTCATTTTGCGAGCATGGCCTGGCTGCACCCGATCGTCGTTGACAGCGGCGGTGATCAGAATGGGCGGGTAGCTTTTCGCCGACGAAATGTTGTGATACGGCGAGTATTTGGCCATGAACTCCCAGTCGGCCGGATCGTCGGGGTCGCCGAACTCGGCTATCGAACCTGCACCCACACCCATCAGTGGGTAGCGCCGCATGTCGAGCACCGGCGCATCGCACACCAGCGCCCCGAACAACTGCGGGTATTGGGTCAGCATGATGCCCATCAGAAGGCCACCCGCGCTGCCACCTTCGGCGCCGAGCTGTGCAGCGGTGGTGATGCCGCGCGCGGCGAGATCGGTTGCCACCGCCGCGAAATCCTCAGCGACCAGATGCCGACCCTCGCGCATCGTCTGTGTGTGCCAACCCGGACCGTATTCGCCGCCGCCGCGGATGTTGGCCACAACGAGCGTTCCGCCGCGGGCCAGCCACAGGCGGCCCGTGACTCCCGAATAAGCGGGGATCATGGATATTCCGTAGGCGCCGTAGCCGCTCAGAAGGGCGGGGCCCGGTCCGGTCGCGTCGCGGGGGCCGACCACGAAATAGGGGATCGGCGTGCCGTCCGCGGAGGTCGCGAAGTTCTGTGTGACAGCGATGCCGTCGGCGTCGAACACGGCCGGGGATGACTTGATGACCTGGACCCGCGCTCCGACACGTCCGTGCAGCAGCCGTGGAGGGGTGTCGAAACCGTCGGAGTACAAGAAAATTTCGTCGCCGAGTCCGTCAGCCCCGCTGATGACGGTGTCGGTGTTGTCAGGCACGCCTTCGACCGGCTCGGCGCGCCAACTGCCCGGCGTAATAACCTGCACTCGGCTTGCCACATCTGCCCGCGTGACAAGGATCAATCGGTCGCGCGTCCATGCCATCTGGGCCAGCGAGGTGCGTTCGTCGGGTTCGAAGATCACCCGGAGGTCGGCTGCGCCGGCGAGGAACTGCTCGTAGTCCGCGACGAGTAGACACCCCGCCGCGAACGTGACCTCGGCCCTGACCCAGTCCGTGTTCAGCGAGATCGTCATCCACTGCCGATGCACGCCGATACCGGAGTCGGTTGGTGTGTCGATATGGATCACGCGGTCGCCGTGCAGCGCATACGTCTCCGCGTTGTGCATATCGAGCACCCGCGACACGAGCATCCGTTCAAAGCCCGGGTCCCTGTCGACGCCGCACGACGTCATCAGGTCCGACTCTTCACCGGCGAAGACGGTCCTAGCCTGCGCAAGGGGCTCGCCACGCCGCCACCGCTTCACCAGCAGCGGAAACCCCATGGCGCTCAACGATCCCTCACCGAAATCGGTGCCCACCAGGACGGTGTCCTCGTCTTCCCAGTCGATGTTGTGTCTACCCTCCGGCAATGTGAAGCCATCGGCCACGAATTGTCGTGTGGCCATGTCGAATTCGCGCACAACGATGGCATCGGAACCGCCCCGCGACAGGCAGATCAACGCGCGGGTGCACTCCGGCTCGAGGACCCCCAAACTGGCCAACACCCAGTCCTCACCCTCGGCGGCGGCGAGCGCGTCCATGTCAAGCAGAACATCCCAGTCCGGCTTGTCAGTGCGGTACTGCGCGAGCGTGGTGCGTCGCCATAGCCCGCGCGGTTGTTGCTCGTCGCGCCAGAAATTGTAGAGATGATCGCCGCGGCGGGCGACGGTCGGGATGCGGGTATCGGCGTGCATCACTTCAAGGGCCGCGGCAGACATCTGCTCAAACCGTGTACCGCTCAGCTCGTCTCGTGTCCGTTCACTCTGCGCCCGCGCCCAGTCCAGGGCCGCCTCGGCTGTGACGTCCTCCAACCACAGGTAGGCGTCGTCGCTGGCCTGTGGTGCTCCTACGTCCTCAGTCATCGCTGAAGTATGTCACCGCCGTCGATAATGCATTCTCAGGAAGTAGTCGTGCCAATAACCTCGGAACGGCTTTTGCGCGAGTAGATTTCGGGTGAACCGCCAATATTTGAAGCTCGCAGCTTCTCGGTAGGCAGTTCCCAGGTACGTCGCTGATCGGGGTCGCAGCTACCCCGCTCCGCCGGACTCGCCCTCACCTGAGTAGAACTTGGGCTCCTCCTCGGGGATGCGGCCCCGGGCGATCCACTCCTCGCGTATACGTTGCATGGTTCGACGTTCGCTCTCGATCATCCGGTTCGCCACCACAACCATCGCCGTTATCACCAAGAAAGTGACACCGACGACGATCACGACCTGAACTGCGGTCATGTGGGAATCGTAGCTGCGCCAGGGCGGGGAAGGCGTGCGTAACGGACTACTCGTTTCCCTTGGTCCGACTTGGGTTTGGCCCGCCACCCTTGTGTATGTACTGGCCTCACGCGCTGCGCTGCGCGACCGTGCACGGCGCTGCCCCGCCCGCCGAATCCAAAAGCATCCAGCTGCTTTGGCGCCAATAGAACGGGACGGCAACCGAGTTCGAGGAGTTAGCGACAATGTAGCCGAGCTGGTGAGATAGCCGCGGCTCCATCCGCGCGACCGCAGCCTGGCAGCTTCGGCAGACCGCGTAACCGGCTGCCGC